>JACMOE010000592.1 GCA_014378185.1 Gemmatimonadaceae bacterium
CCGGCTATGCCGAGCTGGCCGCATTGCTGCAGATGGACATGCGTATCGTGATCGTGGGCGGCGCGGACGACGCGGCGCTCGCGCATGCCATCGTGTCCGCAGCGCCGTCCGCCATCGACGCCACCGGGCAGTTGTCGCTGCTCGCTTCGGCTGAACTCATTGGCCGTGCGGCTGTCCTCGTCACCAACGACTCCGCGCCGCTCCACCTCGCCTCCGCCATGGGCACGCCGACCGTGGCGATCTTCGGACCCACGGTACCCGCGTTCGGATTCGGGCCGTTGGCGCCTCGATCGATCGTGGTGGGACACGAGACTCTCTCCTGCCGGCCATGCGACCGGCACGGTCCACAGCGTTGCCCGCTGGGTCACTTCCGGTGCATGCGCGAACTGGACGCCGCGACCATGGCCGAGCAGGTACGTTCCCTCCTTCCCTTCACCGACGCGCACGCATGACTTCCTCGAAAGAGCAGTACATCGTTGGCGTTGACCTGGGCGGCACGAACATCGTGGCCGGTGCAATGACGGCCGACGGTTCGCGGCACCTGGCGATGCGCAGCATCCCGACGAACTCGTTCGTGGGCGACGAAGGCGTGGCGGACCGCATCGTGGGCCTGGTGGAAGGGGTGATCCTGGATTCGATGGAGCAGACCGACTGTGCGCGCCGCGACTTCATCGGCATCGGTGTGGGCGCGCCCGGTCCGCTGGATCGTGAGCGCGGCATCGTGCTCGTCGCGCCCAACCTCGGCTGGAAGGACTTTCCGCTGGCGAAGCGGATCCAGGAGCGCCTGAACCTGCCGACGACGCTCGACAACGATGCAAACTGCGCGACGTTCGGCGAATGGTGGCAGGGCGCGGCGCGCGGCGGCCGGAATGTCGTGGGCATCACGATCGGCACGGGCATCGGTGGCGGGTTGATCATCAACGGCGCGCTGTACCACGGGTCGTCCGACATGGCCGGCGAAATCGGGCACACCACCATCGACCTCAATGGCCGCCACTGCAAGTGCGGCAACTACGGCTGCCTGGAGGCGTACGCGTCGGCGCCGGCCATCGCCACGCGCGCGCGCGAAGTGCTGGTCCGGGAAGAGGGAGACTCGGCCATCCCGGCGATGGTCGAGGGCAACTTCGAGAACATCACGGCGCGCATCGTCTATGATGCCGCCAAGCTCGGCGATCCCATCGCGAGCGAGATCGTGAAGGACACCGCGCGCTATCTCGGCGCCGGCGTGGCGAACCTGCTCAACATCTTCAATCCGGACATCGTGGTGCTGGCGGGCGGTGTGGCCGAGGCAGGCGATGCGCTGTTCGTGCCGCTACGGGCGGAGGTGCGCCGTCGCGCGTTCAGCCCTGCGGTGAATGCGATGAAGATCGTGCCGGGCTCGCTGCCGGGGACGGCGGGGGTCGTGGGCGCCGTGGCGAGCTTCAAGCAGCAGCATCTCGGGGGCGTGTGAAGTTGTTCCAGTTCAACCACGAACAGCTTGAACCACAGGGGACACAGGGATCACAGAGAAAGGCCCGGATGCATTCGAGTCCAAATCATGTTCCGGCGTTCTCCGTGTCCCTGTGTCCCCTGTGCCCCCTGTGGTTCGTTATGGCGTTTCAAAAGCGCGCATGACGCAGAAGAAGAAACGCGTCGGCGTGATCGGCACATTCGTGTGGGACGTCATTCACGGACGCGATGCGCGCAGCGTGCCGGTGGAGGAGTGGGGCGGCATCACGTACACGCTCAGCGGGCTGGATGCGGCGCTGCCGACCGACTGGGAGATCGTGCCCATCCTGAAGGTGGGGCACGACCTGGCGGCGCGGGCGCGCGACTACCTCCGCACGTTGCGCCACATCGCGCCGGACGCCGCCCTCGTGGAGGTGCCCTACCCCGGGCATCGCGTGGAACTTCGCTACATCGATGACGAGCGGCGATCGGAGCACCTCACCGGCGCGATTCCCGGCTGGAGCTGGCTCGGTCTCAAGTCGCTGCTCGACGATGCGCACCTCGACGCGCTGTACGTGAATTTTCTCAGTGGCTGGGAACTGGATCTCGAGACAGCGCAGTTGCTGCGCCAATATTTTCCCGGTCCCATCCACTGCGACCTGCACATGAAGGTGATGGCCGTGCAGGAGGATGGACTGCGCACGTTCCGTCCCATCCCCAATGTGGCCGAGTGGTGCGCGTGCTTCGACTTCCTTCAGATGAACGAGGAGGAGATGGCGACGATCGCACCGGACTCCATGAGCCTGGCGGCCACGGCACTTGCCGCGGGAGTTTCGTGCCTGCTGGTGACGCTCGGCAAGCGGGGCGCGATTTATGTGGCGGCGCCAGGCTTTGAGACGATATGTGATCTTCCCCCTCGCACGGGGCTGTCCACAGGCCCGCGCGGCGGGACGGGTATGTTGGGTGCCGTGCGGACCGCGTTGGTGCCCGCAGTGAAAGTCAATGGGGCTGGCGATCCCACGGGATGTGGCGACGTTTATGGCGCGACCTATTTCTCCCGGATGGTAGCCGGTGATAAGTTAGGCGATGCGATGATCGCGGCCGCTCGTGCCGCAGCCCGAAACGTCGAACACCGCGGCGCCAGCGGACTCGCAGCTCACCTGCGCGGAGAACTCAGCCTCTCGTGACCAGCGTCATCACGGTACCGCCCTCGCTGGACGACCATACGTTCGAGCAGGTGGTGGAGCAGCTCGCGTCGGTGCCTCGCGACGCGAAGCTGCTCATCGACGCGCGACACACACGGTGGGCGTCGCCCTACGGGCTCACGGCGCTGCTGACCCTGGGCCAGACGCGCGAGGAGCGCGCCAGCTTCGCGGCGCCCGAGGCCGAGGACACGGCGTCGTACTGGGCCCGCACGGGATTCTTCAAGTTCGCGGAAGAACTCTTCGACCTGCGCGGCGTGGTGCCCAAGGCGCGCGGCGGCGAGTCGAGCGTGCTGCTCGAGATCACGCAGGTGGCCAAGAGCGAGGACGTGCACGATGTGGTGGGGCGGATCCAGCAGAAGGCGCAGCAGATCCTCTCGAAGGAGTTGAACATCGACGCGAAGGCCACGGTGGGCTTCGCGATGACGCTGTCCGAGATCTGCCAGAACATCATCGAACATGCCGGCCGCGGCGGTTTCGTGGCCGTCCAGACATATACGTACCGCAAGCGGCTGGCGAGCCGTCGCGTGGTAGTGATCGCGGTGTGCGACGCGGGCTTCGGCTTTCGCCAGACCCTCGAGAGCGCGCCGGGTTTCGTGCGGAGCGACCGGTGGGACGACGCGGCGGCGCTCGAGGCGGCGGTGATTCGCGGGGTGAGCCGATTCCGTGATCCAGGTCGCGGACAGGGGCTTGCCGGCGTGCGACGTTACATCGGGCGCTGGGATGGCAAGGTGAGCGTCCGCAGCGGCACGGCGAAGATCGCCATTGTTCCGAGCTGGGATGATGATGTCCCGCTTACCGAGAAGCTGGCCCCGTTCCCGGGGTCACAGGTCCAGGTCACGATACCCGAGCGGGTCTCCGGGGGCCCGCGATAATGATGCACATCGACTTGAGCTCCGTACTGCGGCAGACGCTGTCGTGCGAGCTGTATTCCAACCTCGTCACCCGTCCCACCGGCGCCGCCGTACGGACGCAGATCGAGGCATTGATCGCTGACGGGCGCGAGCGATCGCTCACGGTCATCGACTTCTCCCACGTGGGCATGATCGACTTCAGCTGCGCCGACGAGGTGGTGGCGAAGCTGTTGCTGCGCTACGTGTCGGCGGAGCGGGAGGACCTCGCGGCCTACTTCCTGTTTCGGGGCGTCACGGACGATCACTGGGACGCCATCGAGACGGTGCTGGAGCGTCACGGCCTGGCCCTGGTGCTGGAGACCGACGACGGCGCCCGTATCGTGGGCATGGTGAACGACGGCGAGCGCACCTGCTGGGAAAAGGTGTACGAGCTGGGGCGTGCACGTGCATCCGACCTGGTACTCGCCCTCGGGTCGCTCGACGATGCCGCGCGCGCGCTTGACGGGCTGCATCGCCGGCGGCTGCTGATGCGCCTCGACGATGGCTACATCGCCGTGGGAGGACTGGGGGAGGCGCATGGGTGAGGACGCACGCAACCGCATCCTTCGCGTGGCGTCATTCGTGGGTACGCGCGCCAGCGATCCGGAGCGCGGCCCGCAGGTGCGGCTCAATTCGGACGAGGCACGCACGCGGCTGCTGGTGGACGGCGAGCTTGCGTGGGTGCAGGGACCCCGACGGCAGGAGCTCGCCACGGTGGTGGTGGATGATGCCGTCGCGCGCGGTGACTGCGGCTTGCGGGACGTAGCGGGTGCCTCGGTGTCGGGGCTCGTTCGCGTCACGAAGCCGGACCTCGGTACGCACACCCGTCGCGGACTGTTCGCCTGAGCGCCCTCCAGCGAGTAGACTGCCTTGTATGAGCGACATCATTCTGTCGAGTGAGGACAAGGCGGGCGAGCGCCGGCGCGTCGAGCGGCGAGGCAACGCGAGCACCGCCGAGCTGACACTGCCGGAAGTGCGGCGCATCCTGATCACGACGCTGCTGGGCACGGTCGTGCTCGCGCTGTTCCTCTGGATGGTGAAGTCGGTGATCATCGCGGCGATCCTGGGGTTGATCATCGGGATCTACATCCGGCCGCTGCACCTCTGGCTCCACGCGCGAACGGGCAAAGCGACGCTCTCGGCGATTCTCACCCTGCTCGTCGTCATCCTCCCCGTGCTGGTCGTGCTGGCGTACAGCTACAGCGAGCTGGCGGACGTGCTGGGATACGCGAGCCAGCACCAGGACGAGATCGTCGCGAAGATCGATGCGGCGGTGCGCCGCATCCCGTTCCTCGCGACGGCCAAGTCCGCGACTGCCCTTGGACAGTTCGGCGTCGGCGCCACCGCGTACGGTACGCGGCTGCCACTCGTGCTCAAGGCGGCGCTCA
>JACMOE010000593.1 GCA_014378185.1 Gemmatimonadaceae bacterium
CTGCCGGATGGGGCGTTCGAGCGTCGTGATGGCGGCCGTCATGCGCGCAATTCCAGCCGCACAGGCACCGACGCCCGGCCGCGCAGCAGCACATTGGGAGCATAGGCCAGGTCGGGTTCGTCGCAGGCCAGCGTGATGCAGGCAAAGCGGCCGACGAGCAGCTCGATCGCCACCGCCAGTTCGCGGCGCGCCAGCAGATTGCCGATGCACTGGTGGATGCCGCGGCCAAAACCGATGTGCGAACGGGCATTCTGGCGGTCGGGCTGGAATTGTTCCGGCTCGGGGTAGCGCGCCGGATCGAGGTTGGCCGACGCATTGCGCAGCATTATCGTGGCACCCGCCGGGATGGCAACCCCGCCGATCTCGCAATCGCGCGCCGCGATCCGCCAGCTGCCGGCGACGGCACTCGCCATGCGCAGCATCTCCTCGACGGCATTGGGAATCAGCTCCGGCTCATTGTGCAGCCGGTCCCAGGCGCCGGGCGTCCGCAACAGGATCAGCAGGCCCTCGGACAGCGTGTTTGTGGTCGATTCATTCCCCGCGACGAGGATCTGCTGGCGGTGTTGACGGACTTCTATGTGAGGGTGGAACGCGACGCGCTGCTCGCTCCGTACTTCATTACAGTGGACATGCCGGCGCACATGCCACGCATCGTGGATTTCTGGTCGACGATGGTCTTCCACACCGGGCGATACAGTGGAAACGCCTTCAAGCCGCATCTGTCGATGCCCGGCCTCACCGCGGCGCACTTCACGCGGTGGCTGCACACGCTGGAGCTCACGGTCAACGCGCATGCCAGTGGACCGGCGGCCGAGCACATGAAGGCGCTCGCGCATCGCGTTGCGCTCAACATGCAGATGCGGCTGGGAATCGAGCCAGACGCCTCGTAGCGCTACCAGATCCTCACGACGCCGTAGTCATCGAACGCCTTCTCGTTCGACACGAGACCCATTCGCTCCGTTCGTGCCTGCGCGATGAGCATGCGGTCGAACGGATCGCGATGCGGACCGGGCAGCGACCCGGCGTCCTGACCGTGCGCGAGGGTGATGTGAAGCGGAGTGAATCCATGCGCGATCACTTCGGCCGCGAAGTCCACCGCCAGCGGACCGGCGCCGGGCAGCTTGCCCAGTCGATGCTTCGTCGCAATTTCCCACGCTGAGGCGGCGCTCACGTGAACCATGTTGTCACGCGAGGCGATGGCGTCGCGAGCGGGGAGCGAGAGCCGTTCGTCACCGGCGAGCCACCAGAGCAGCGCATGCGTATCCATCAGGAGACGCACGCGTCACTCCTCCCAGCGCGCCAGCTCCGATTCCGGAAGCGGGTCGTCGAACGAATCGTCGACACGAACCTGGCCGGCAAGCGCGCCGAACATGCGCGGACCCCGAGTGTCGACACCGATCGGCACCAGCCGAACGACCGGCGTCGAGCCGCGCATGATGACGACGTCCTCACCTGCCTCGGCATCGGCGATGAGCTTCGAGAGGTTCGTTTTCGCAGCGTGCATCGTGGCTGTCGTCATGCGCACCTCATGGTTAGCTAGTACATTAGCTAATCAATTGCTCAGAGTCAATCGCGGCTGCTGAGCCTCGCGCTCTTACTTCGCCGGCCCGCCGACGGCGAACCGAAAGGTATTGTCGCTGCCGTCGGCGCCAGGAGTCGGCGTTCCGACTCGGTTGAGCGCTTGCACGTTCCAGACGAAGTGGCACGGGCTCTGGACCGTGCACGAGCCGCCGAGCGGAAGCGGAACAATGAGCTGCGCCTCGGTGATCCCCTTCTTCTCCAGGATCGGCGTCCTGGCCTTCGCCTTCATCGCGTCGTCTCCCTGCATGAGCTGCCAGACTCTCACCCTGTACGCGGCGCCATCGTCTCGCGGGCGCGGGATCAGCGGTGTCCATCGGAGCGCGACGCCGCGCCGAGCATCATCGGCGAGCAACACTGCGCCATTGACGGGCGCGACGAGGCGCGCAGACTGGACCCCGGGCTGCGCTCCCGGACGCCCTGCAGCCTTTGCATCGGGGTTGGCCGGAAGCGAGATGTTGATGCTGGTGATCGGCCCGGATTGCGCCGCAAGAGGCGACGCGACGAGCAGAGCGAGCAAGATGAACCTGGTCATCGGGTCCCGGCGTGAGGGTACGTGGCGAGCATATGGTATCGTCGTCACCTTCGCAACCGTTGGCACGCGATGTTTTCCGCGCTCCAGCGGTGTTGTTGCGAGTAGCCGGCTACTTGGAGTGAAGGTAGATCCCAACGCGCTGCGCTCGTGGGATGACACCGGCACCGTAATCCACAGCCGCGAAGCACCCAACCGTGTCATCCCACAGCCGCGAAGCGGATGTTGGGATCTACTGTCCTTGCCAGTAACCAGCCACTCGGAGTGAAAGTAGATCCCAACTCGCTGCGCGCGTGGGATCA
>JACMOE010000594.1 GCA_014378185.1 Gemmatimonadaceae bacterium
AGCCGTGCTGGCGAAGCGCGCGCCAATTGTGCCGGGCGAAATCGGACGTGCGGTCGCCGTGGTGGAGGAGCGGATCTACGCATCTCGCGGCGACTGACGGCGCCGCGCAGGGTGGTCACGCGTCGCCGACCGCAGCGGACAACACCCGTGCGGGTGTCCACTCCGCAATGGGACGTGCGTGGCCCAGCTGCCCGCGATGCATCACCGCCAGGCGGTCGCACAATCCGAAGAGCTCCGGCAGGTACGAACTCACCATCAGCACCGCGCAGCCCGACTCGGCCCGGCGCGCGATGATCTCGTAGACGTCCGCCTTGGCCGCCACGTCGATGCCTCGCGTGGGTTCGTCGAGAAACAGGATGTCCGCGCCCTGATGCAGCAGCCGGCCGATCGCGACCTTCTGCTGATTGCCTCCTGACAGCGCACGCACCGGCTGGGTCGGCGCGCCAGCCCGTATTCGCAGGTCGCGCATCCACTGCCGCGTGCGCGCCGCCTGTGCGCCCACGTCGAGCACGCCCAGCGACGGAATCGCGAGCAGCGGCCGACTGGCGCAAAGGTTGTCGGTGATGGACATCGGTAGCGCGAGGCCTTCTCCCTTGCGATCTTCGCTGAGGTAGCCGAAGCCTTCGCGCACACGCCGGCGCGCGCGCACGGAAGACGCATCGCTGGTCTGGCCGTTGTGCGTGATGGTTCCTCCGTCTGGCCGGTCGAGGCCGAACAACGCGCGCACGAGCTCCGTACGACCAGAACCCAGCAGTCCCGCAATGCCGAACACCTCACCGCGGCGCAGTTCAAAGCTGGCGCGCCGCAGCCTGGGCGGTGACGACAGCGCGTTGACGGAAAGGACGACCTCCGGGGCGCCGGGCCTGCGTCGCGCTGGATAGAGGCCGGTCGGGGCGCGGCCCACCATGTTCGTGATCAACTGCTCGTTCGTCGTGGCGGCAATCGATCCGGCATCCACGCTGCGCCCGTCGCGAAGGACGGTGTAGCGATCGGCGATCTGCCGCACCTCCTCGAGAAAGTGACTGATGTAGACGACCGCGATACCGCGCGAAGCAAGGCGCCGGACGAGGGCGAACAACCGTTCCACGTCCGCACCTTGCAGCGCACTCGTGGGCTCGTCCATCAGCACCACGCGGGCGTCAGCGGCGAGGGCACGACAGATCTCGACGATCTGGCGGGCGGGAAGCGACAACGCACTGACGCGCCGGCCGGGGCGGATTTCCGGGTGTGGGAGTTCCTCCAGCAGTGCGAGGGCGCGCTCACGCGTGCGCCGTCGATCGATCACGCCGCGGCGCGACAGCTCGCCGCCGAGCAGCACGTTCTCCTCGACGGTGAGATGCGGACAGAGGGACAGCTCCTGGTGAATGAGGGCGACACCGCGTCGCCGGGCATCGTGCGTAGTGCTCGGCGCATAGCGTGCGCCGTCCAGCTGCATCTCGCCGCTATCCGCACGCTCGGCGCCGGCGAGCACGGCCATCAGCGTGCTCTTGCCGGCTCCGTTCTCCCCGATGAGCGCATGGACCTCACCGGCCTGCACTTCGAGGCTCACGCCATCGAGCGCGACGGTGGCGCCGTAGCGCTTCGCGATGCCCTCGACGCGAAGCACCGCCGTCATCCGCCGCCGAGGTAACGCGCGATGGGTGGCGCGACGATGTCCTTCGTGGCCGGGAGGTCGAGATTTTCTGGTGTGACGAGCGTGACTCCCGTATCGATCTTCCTGTCCACCGGCTGATGGCGAAGGAAAGCCACCATGGTCTTCACGCCGAGGTAGCCCATGCGCATGGGGTTCTGGACGGCGATGCCGTCCAGCTGGTGCGCGCGCATGGCATCAACCAGGATCTGGCTCACGTCAAAGCCGACGAGGTGCACCTTGCCCGCCTTCCCCATGTCCTGGAGGGCGAGGAGCATGCCGATGGTGGCTGACTCGTTCGATGTAAAGACGCCCTGGAGGTCGCCGCCGAATCGATTGAGCAGGTTTTCTGATGCGCGCTTGGCAGTTTCGCGCGTCGAACCGGCGTATTGATCGGACGACACCACGATGATTTTCGGGAAGGCGGACCTGATGCGCTCCAGAAATCCGCGCTCGCGTTCTTCCGTGCTGGCCGATCCCTCCTGGAGGCGGAGCATCATCACCCTGCCCGTACCGTTCAGTACCTGGCCGAGCCGATCAGCGGCCAGCGTGCCGCCCTTGTAGTTGTCGGTGGCGATGTAGCTGACGATCGCGTCGCTCTCCAGTCCGGAGTCGATGATGACCGTGGGCACGCCAGCCGCCTTTGCTTCCTCGACGGGTCGCACGAGCGCGCGCCGGTCGAGCGGGGCCAGCACGATGCCCTGCACGCCCTGCGTGGTGAATCCCTCCACCACCTGGATCTGGAGTTCACGGTCATCCTCGCGCAGCGGCCCCTTCCAGATGATGTTCACCGAATCACCCGCAGCGGTGAGCTCCTGCGACGCCTGGATCGCGCCGGCATGGATGCTCTTCCAGAACTCGTGCGTCGTGCCCTTGGGCACCACGGCGATGGTGATCGTCTTGCCGGAGGTCGCAGCGCCTTTGGCCGCATCGCTCTTTCCGGAGCAAGCAACGGCGGCAGCGAGGAAAGCGAGGGCAATGGCGGGGCATGATTTCATCAACTGCTCCGTTCGCGATGGGTTTCAGGACAAAGACGATTCACGGGCACTCACGAGTTGCAGCCTGACGAAACGCGGCCTGGTTGGTTCTCCTCGATAGTCCGGGTTTCGACATCATGTAAAAACAATGAACCACAGAGGTCACGGAGGTCACGGAGGAAAGCCGCCAAGGCGTTCCCTTGCATCAACCTGCGAACGTGTGCCAAGGCGCCTTCCAATCTCTGGCAGTCCTCTGTGTCCTCTGTGTCCTCTGTGGTTAATGCGGTTTGTTGTAGTTGCCGTTGCAGTTGCATTGCCCTACTGCAGCAACACGCCCTTCACGTATCCTGCCTGCCGATGGTCACCTGCGAACGCCTGCGGCAATTCGTCGAGCGTGGTGTAGCGATGCGTGATGAGCGGTGCAACGTCGATGGTGCCGGCTTCCAGCAGCCGCAGGGCGTGAAGATATGTGAGGGGACGCCCAGCGGAATCGTGACCGCCCGATGCACCGGCTGGCGACACCAGCACGGGCTCGCGAAACTGCACCTGATTCATGACGCTGAGGTCCACTCCCCTGTGGCCGTGGCCGTACAGCAACACGGTAGCCTGCTTGCGAATGAGACCCGGAATAGCGTGGAAGATCTCGCCCGCCCCGGACGCCTCGATGAGGAGTTCCACGCCGACGCCGCCCGTATGGTCGCGCACCTGCATCACGATGTCGGCCGCACCTGGATCAATGGGAATCGCGCCCCATCGCCGAGCGAGGTCGCGCTTGTGCCCATCGGGCTCGCTCACCATGACCAGGCCATCGAATCGCTCGACGTTCCGGAGGTACTGGAGGAACAACAAGCCGGCAGGACCGCCGCCGCAGATGAGTACCGCTCCCACCGCGCCGTGGCTGGAAGCATTGCCCAAACGGAAGCGAGTACTCGCGCGTGCCATCATCGCCATCGAATGCAGGATACAACCGAGTGGCTCGGTGAGTGCGGCGTGCTCGGGCTCGATGTGAAACAGCAAGGGAACGGCGTTGACAGCGGGGACCGTCACGAACTCGGCAAATCCACCAGGCAGTCCCGTAATGCCGTGTTCGCGATAGTGATCGCACTGATGTGAATCGCCGCTGTGGCAGTATTCACACGCGGGCGTACGGCCATCGCTGACACAGGTACGCCCCTGGTCAATCACGACGCGATCGCCGAGGGAGGTGTCGCGCGCGGCAGCACCCGCTTCCACGATCACGCCGGTGATTTCATGACCGAGGATCTGTGGATGCTGGGATAGCGCACGCTCCCGGCCGAACTCGTCGAGATTATAGTTCGCCTCGCCCGACGCAATGTGGAGGTCCGTGCCGCAGAGGCCAACCGCCTGCACGCGCACCATCACCTCGTGCGGCAGTGGATCCAGGCGTGGCACATCGCGGACCTCGATACGACCAGCCTCCACCAGCACGGCGGCGCGCATGCTACTCACGCCGGTACGGGGGTGGAAGTCCGGGCTCGCCACGCCGGCCCGTCCGGAAAGCGATAGGTCTGAAGGCTCTCCGGCTTCATCGCGATGCTGTAGCCCGGCTCCGTCGGCATCATGTACCGTCCGTCGCGAATGGTCACCGGGTGCAGGAAATGCTCGTGCAGGTGATCGACATACTCGACGATGCGGTCGTCCAGCGACGCACTCACGCAGACGTAATCGATGATCGCGAGATGCTGTACATACTCGCACAGTCCCACGCCCCCGGCATGAGGACAGACAGGCACCCCGAACCGTGCGGCGAGCAGCAGCACCGCGAGCACCTCGTTCACGCCACCGAGTCGGCAACTGTCGATCTGGCAGAACCGAATTGCGCCGGCCTGCATGAGCTGCTTGAACATCACCCGGTTGTGGCACTGCTCACCCGTGGCCACGCCGATCGGCGCGATGGCGCGGGCGATCGTGGCGTGGCCCAGTACGTCGTCGGGGCTCGTGGGTTCCTCTATCCACCAGGGATCGAAGCGGGCGAGCTCGCGCATGCTCGCGATGGCATCATCGACGTCCCACACCTGGTTCGCGTCCATCATGAGCTTGCGCGCGGGACCGATCTCATCGCGAATGATCGAAGACCGCCGCACATCATCCGCGAGGTCTCGGCCCACCTTGATCTTGAAGTGCGACCATCCGTCGGCGATCGCTTCGCGGCACAGCCGACGAATCTTGTCATCGGAGTAGCCGAGCCAACCAGCGGAGGTAGTGTAGGCGGGGTAGCCGTCACGCTGCAATTGCGCGATGCGTCGATCGCGCGACGCCACGTTGCGCTCCAGCAGCTCGACCGCCTGCTGCGGGGAGATCGCATCGGTGATGTACCGGAAGTCCACGCAGCGCACGATCTCTTCCGGCGTCATGTCCGCGATGAGCTTCCACAGCGGCTTCCCTTCCACCTTGGCCCACAGGTCCCACACGGCGTTCACAACCGCCGCCGTGGCCAGGTGCAGCACACCCTTCTCGGGACCAACCCATCGCAGCTGGGAATCGCCAACCATGTGCCGCCAGAACGCCCCCATGTCCGACGTGATGCCGGCCAGCGACCGCCCAACGAGCAGTGACCGAAGCGAGTTTGCCGCCGCGACGCACAACTCGTTGCCGCGCCCGATGGTGAACGTGAGTCCGTGACCCTCGAGATCGTCGCCCGCATCCGTGCGCACGACGACATACGCCGCCGAGTAGTCGGGATCCGCATTCATCGCGTCCGATCCGTCC
>JACMOE010000595.1 GCA_014378185.1 Gemmatimonadaceae bacterium
TCCGCAGCCGCCTGGCGGCAGGCTGGCGTAAACCGCCTGGCACTCGGCGCACAGAGCTTCGACGAAGGCGTCCTCACCTGGATGCATCGCACCCACGATGCACAAACCACAACTCGCGCGGTCGATGTCGCAAGAAACGCGGGCATCACAAATGTGTCGCTGGACTTGATCTTCGCGCTCCCCACCGCGCTCAACCGCGATTTCCCGCGCGACGTCCGCCAATTGCTCGACCTCGAACCCGACCACATCTCGCTCTACGGCCTCACGATAGAGCCGCGTACGCCACTCGGGCGCTGGGTGTCGAAGGGGCTGACCGTGGAGCAGCCGGAAGAGGGTTACGAGACCGACTTCCTCGACGCGCACCGCCTTCTTACCGACGCTGGTTTCGAGCACTACGAGGTGTCCAATTACGGCAAGCCGGGCCGTCGCGCACGCCACAATTCCGCCTACTGGTCCGGGGTGCCGTACGTCGGCCTGGGCCCATCGGCACACGGCTTCGACGGACAGGTCCGCCGCTGGAACGCCCGTCACTACACGGACTGGCGCGACGCCGCCCTCTCCCTCGCCGACCCGATCGAAGGCTCCGAACTGCTCACCGCCGACAACCGGGTTGCCGAGTGGGTGTATCTGGGCCTGCGGTCGGACGCGGGGCTGCCGATGATCCCCGCCGATCGACCGTTGGTCGCGCCTTGGGTTGACGCTGGATGGGCAAACGCCGGCCCCGACGACCGGCTCCGGTGCACCCCAAATGGCTGGTTGCGTCTCGACGCGCTTGCCGCCGCCTTGACGCATCACCGAAGTCGTTAGCATATTTAGACTTATGCCAGCCGCCGACGAGCTCACGCCCCGCGAGCGCCGCGTCCTCGAGGCGGTGATCAAGTCGTATGTCCAGACCGCCGAGCCAGCGGGCTCACGGGTGTTGTCGCGGGGGTTCGGGCTGGGTGTGTCGCCCGCCACCATCCGCAACACCATGAGCGACCTCGAGGAGAAGGGGTTTCTCCGACACCCGCACACATCGGCCGGCCGCATCCCGACGGACAAGGCCTACCGCGCCTACGTCGACGCACTGCTCAACGCACCACCGACCTCCATCGTCGGGGCGGAGCGCGACCGGCTGCACGCGGACATCTCGGCGAGCAACGCCACCATCGAGACGATTCTTCGCCGCGCCGCGCAGTCGCTTGGCGTGCTGACCCAGGAGCTCGGCGTCGCGCTCGGCCCGCGGCTCGACGCCAGGGTCCTCCGCTCGCTCGAACTGGTGCGCGTCGGCGGCGACCGGCTGCTGCACGTCCTCACGCTCGATGGGGGCGTGGTGCGCACGGTGTTCGTGGAGGTGCGGGGCACGGTGGCCGACAGCGCGGTGAGCGAGGTGACGCGGGTGTTGAACGAGCGGCTCGCGGGCCACACGCTGCGCGAGTTGCGCGCGTCGGTGGGGGAGCGGCTGCGCGATTCGAGCACGGCTCCGGATGCGGAGGACTTGCTCAACATCTTCGTGCAGGAAGGCGAGCAATTACTCGACGCCGCCCTGCCACTCAGCGAGGGCAGTGTGATCGTTGGGCAGGCCAGCGTGCTCGCATCGCAACCCGAATTCGACGGCGCCGCGAACTTGCGACGGCTTCTCACGCTTACTGAAGAGCCGGCACGCCTTGCCGACGCGCTGCGCCGCACCCACGCGGGGGATGAACGGCCTGGCGTGAGCATCACCATCGGCGGCGAGCATGGCGACCCGCGGCTCGACCAGTTCACCGTGGTCACGGCCGAGTATCATGCGGGGGCCCTGACGGGCGTGATTGGCGTGATCGGGCCAACGCGCATGTCGTACGACAAGGTCATCTCGCTCGTGCAGCACACGTCGCGGCTATTGTCGGACTTGTTGTAGTCTTTCTCAACTTCTTGCCAGCGTATCACCGCCTCCATGGCTGATTTCTATAGCACACTCGGCGTCGAACGTACGGCGGCCGACGACGACATCAAGAAGGCCTATCGCAAGCTCGCGATGACGTACCATCCCGACAGGAATGGTGGGTCCAAGGAGGCCGAAGAAAAGTTCAAGGAGATCACGGAGGCGTACGACGTCCTGCGTGATCCGCAGAAGCGTGCGACGTATGATCGCTACGGCGAAGCCGGGCTTCACGGCGGTGGCGGTGGCGCGTACCATCATGTGGACTTGTCCGAAGCGCCCGGCATCTTCATGCGCGATTTCGGCGGCGGCTTTGGCGGCCTCGGAGACCTGTTCGGCCGCGGGCAGGGCGGGGGCGGAGGGTCGAGTGCGGGTGCCGACATCAAGGTCGCCATGCCCCTCACGCTCGTGGAAGTAGCCACTGGGGTGGAGAAGGAAATTCGCTTGAAGGTGCTCGATGCGTGCGACCTGTGCGCGGGCACGGGCGCCGAGCCGGGCTCCAAGGTGCAGCAGTGTACCACCTGCGCCGGTCACGGTGAGGTGCGTCGCGCGCAGCGTTCGTTCTTCGGGCAGTTCGTCGCCGTTACCCCGTGTCCCACGTGCAAGGGCGAGGGCAAGGTGATCGAGACGCCATGCAAGCGCTGCAAGGGAGATGGGCGCATGCGCGCCGACAAGACCATCAAGGTGTCCGTGCCCGCGGGCGTGGCAACGGGCCAGTACATGACGCTGCGCGCTGTCGGCAACGTTGGGCCGCGCAAGGGAGAACGCGGCGACGTGCACGTGGTGTTCGAGGTGGCGGACGACGCGCGCTTCGAGCGCGATGGAGAGGATCTGTATTCGGAGGTGCTCGTCACGTATCCACAGCTCGTGATGGGCACGGTGATGCAGGTGCCGACGGCCACGAGCACCGTTCCGCTCACCATTCCAGCGTCCACGCAGAGTGGGCAGATGTTCCACCTGCGGGGTCGCGGCCTGCCGCGCGTGAACGCCGCGGGCTCCGGCGACCTGCACGTGCGGGTGCAGCTCTGGACCCCCGAGTCGCTGAGCGACGAGGAGGAGGGGCTCATCAATCGGCTGAACGAGTTGCAGCGCAGCGTGCCCACGGATCGGGGCAAGGGGCTCTGGGCGAAGATGAAAGAGGCACTCGGCGCATGAACTGGCTCGCCGTGCGCGTCCGGCCGGGCGCGGCACGGGAGGAGGCGATGGCAGCGCTCTTCGCGGTGGGTTCAGAGGGTGTACACGAAGCGGGCGACGAACTCGTCACGCATTTTCCCGGCGATACCGATGCCGACGTTGTGCGCGCGGCCATCCTCGCGGCGGATCCGGCCGCATGCGTCACGATCTCGCTGATACCAGCCGTGGACTGGGCGCAGGAGTGGAAGAAGGGAGTGCGCGCGCACGATCTCGGCGCGCTGTCCATCGTGCCGCCCTGGCTGGCGGAGGGGCGAGATCCTGCGCGCACCATTGTCATCGAGCCGCAGATGGCGTTCGGCACCGGTGAGCACCAGACCACGCGCGGCGTCGTGCGGCTGCTGCCCGCCGTGATCCGCGCGGGCGATCGCGTGGCCGATGTCGGCAGTGGCAGCGCGGTGCTGTCCATCGCGGCGGCAAAGCTCGGAGCCGCGCATGTCACGGCCATCGAGATCGACCACGATTCCATCGAGAACGCGCACGAGAACGTGGAGCGCAACGGCGTGGCGGACCGCGTCACCATCTTCGAGGGCGATGCGGCCGTGTTCCTGCCCCTGGTGGCGCCCGTCCGCGTGGTGCTCGCCAATATCATCTCCTCGGTGCTCATCGAGATGCTGCCGATGATCGCGACGTCGCTCACGGCCGACGGTGAGGCTGTGCTCAGCGGCATCCTGCTGGAGGAGCGCGAAATGATGCGCGGCGAACTCGAAACCATGGGATGGGACGTGACGGCAGAGGACGTGGAGGGCCTGTGGTGGAGCGCGAGGATCGTGCGCCGGTAGGCACCTTCTACGCGCCAGGCGAGTGGGATGCGCGCGTGGAGCTTGGAGAAGCCGCGGCGCACCACGCCGGTGTGAAGCGGCTTGCCGTTGGCGACGTCGTCCGCCTCACAAGCGGCGGCGGTCGGCGTGCAACCGGCGCGATCGTCGATCTCTCCAGGCGATCCCTCGTCGTGTCGATCGACGCGCAATCCATCACGGAGGAGAACTCGCCTGCGCCTGTTGAATTCTGGGCGCCGGTGGGCGATCGCGATCGCATGCTCATGCTTGCCGAGAAGGCCGTGGAGCTCGGGGTGAGTGCGTGGCGGCCGGTGTCGTACGCGCGTTCGCGATCCGTGTCACCGCGCGGCGAGGGTGACGCATTCCACGCGAAGCTCCGGCTCCGCATGATCGCCGCGCTGGAGCAGTCGGGCGGCGCGTGGCTTCCGACGTTGCACGATGACACCTCCCTGGAGGCGGCACTGGCGGACCAGGGCGCGCCGACCGCGGGAGATCGACTGCTGCTGGATGGGGCGGGTGAGTCCAACCGTGGCGTCATGCACACCCTCGACGCGCCTGTTACCATCGCGGTCGGCCCCGAGGGCGGGCTGACGGAGGACGAGCGCGCCCTGTTCATTCGTTCGGGGTGGCGCCTCGTGTCGCTCGGCGCGTACGTCCTGCGTTTCGAGACGGCCGGTATCGCGGCGCTCGCGATCGTCCGCTCACATCTTGATGGAGACCGATGACTGACGATTGCCTGTTCTGCCGCATCGTGCGCAAGGAAATTCCGGCGACCATCGTGCTCGAGAACGAGCACGTTCTGGCGTTCCGTGACATCGATCCAAAGGCTCCGACCCATGTGGTGGTGGTGCCGAAAGTGCACGTCCCAACGCTCGACGATGCCACTGATGCACGGATGCTCGGCGAGCTCCAGTTGGCCGCCGCCGCGATCGCGCGCGGGGAGGGCATCGTCGAGGGCGGTTACCGCACGGTGATCAACTGCGGACCCGACGCCGGCCAGAGCGTGTTCCACGTGCACCTGCACCTGCTGGGCGGCAGGAAGCTGGGTTGGCCACCGGGGTGACCGCCTTTTTGTCTGACGCTTCGGCTCGAAGAGCGACCCAATCACTCGGCGGATGGCCACCGGCCAGCATCCGGGTAAAGACCGTGTATGCGTCCGTGGGCGAATCGTACGTACGCAGTGTCTGTTCGTCATTCAGCCATGCGTAGACGATGACCGACGCTTTGCTATCAAAGCGGAAAAACAATCGAAACCGCCCGTTGCCGGTCTTGGCGCGGAACCACTCCCGGTGCCCCCCGCCGAGGGCGCCGCCGTGTCGATAGTTAGGATTGGGCGGGTCTTGGGGGATCTTCTCGAAGATGAGGTCGAGCACATGTGCCAGAAGCTTCGTCGAGGGGCCCTGTCCTCCGCCGCCAGAATGCTCCGCTGCTGAACTCTGCGTCAGCGCGTCAAGCTGATCGAGGAACAGTGGATGTGCCAGGAGAATCCACCCGTTCACCTCACAGTCCAACGTCGCCGTCGATCGGATCCGTTTCACTTCCCACGAGGTGCCGGTCGCGGGGCTCCGGTCAAGCAACAGGGGCTCGACAAGCGGAGCGCAGGTAGTACCTTATAAGGGACGATAAACGGCACTACACGCAGTATCGCAAAGAGGAGGAAGTATGTTTGTAATCGAGGCGCCAGGTGCAGCCGTCATCACCACGACGGAGGTCAAGGAGGATATTCCTCGCGCCTTCAAGGAGGCGAAGGAACATCGCCTTTACGTGACAAAGGACGGCCAACCAATCGGAGGAATCGTCAGTATGGAACTGATGCAGATTCTCGAGGAGGTGTTGGCTGACACGCCCCTCGTCCTCATGGCGGAGGCCCGCATGGCCGACATCCGCAGTGGGGCTGCCAAGCTCATGGACGCGGATGATTTCTTCGCCCGGGCAGACGCGAAAATGGCTGAGCGCAGTCGCTAAGACTCGCTTCCATGCCCTCCAATCGCCGGGACAGCGCTGGTAGCGGCAAGCAGCAATCTGCACCGTCGGCTCCAAAGCCCCCTACTTCGCAAAGCGCGAGTCGTGGGCCTTGGCGCGTTCGAATTCTGGACACCGTCCTGCACGAGGACATTCCACACATCTCTGCGGATGTGTATGAAATGGCAAAGAAAGCGATTACCAAGAAGCTTACCGCAGACCCTGAGCAGTATGGAACGCGGCTGCATTCGCCTCTCCACGGATTGTTCAAGCTCAAGTCGTCGCATATGCGCGTCGCCTATCACATCGAGAAGGATCTTCGGGAGGTCTGGGTGCTTGTCATCGGAGATCGGCGCACGATCTGGAAAGATCGCCAGGGGGAGATTCTGGATCGGCTGAAAAAGGAGAAAGCCAAGCGCGCACCGACCAGATGATTCATCGCTTCGTCAAGGGCTCAATCTCCTTCTGTTGCGGGTATCGCCTTTGCGAGGGAAGTGCATACATTCCCCCGGCGAAGCGTTCGGCAATCGTCGGAATTTACCGCAACCGTCCCGGGTATTCCCCTGAAAACAATTTTCGCGATATTCGCAGTCGGGAATCCCAACGCCCTCGCGCCGAAAATTCAGGCGACCTGCATGGATGACAGCATCCTTGTAGCACCCGGATTCGCTGCCCAACTCGTGCGCATCAAGGCCAGGCCATCGCTCGAGGGCGCTTGATGAACCTTTTCGACACGCTTCAAGCCGACCTCAACGCCGCACGCAAGGCGCTCGACAAGCCGCGCGTGCTCGTGATCGGCACCATCTACTCCGATGCCAAGAACCGCAAGATCGAGCTGCGGCGCGATCTCACGGACGACGAGGTGGTGGATGTGTTGCGCAAGGGTATCAAGCGCCGCCGCGAGTCCATCGAGATGTACGCCGGCAAGCGCGACGACCTGGCCGACAAGGAGCGCGTCGAAGTCACCATCCTCGAAGCGTACCTGCCGCCATCGGTGAGCGATGACGAGTTGCGCGCAGCCGTCAGGGTCGCCATCGCCGGCGGTGCCTCGCAGATCGGGGCGGTCATGGGCAAGGTGCTCCCGCAGTTCAAGGGTCGCGCGGAAGGCAGCACCATCAACGCGATCGCGCGCGAGGAGTTGGGCAAGCAGGGGTGATGACGGTGCGCACGGCATGAATTCGCATGCCCTTGGTATTCTTGAATTTCCACGACTGCTCGACCTGGTAGCAGAGCGCGCGTCGTCGGTGCCCGGTGCCGCGCGCGTACGCGCTCTGGTGCCGCGCGCCGACCTGGCGTGGCTGGAGGGCGAGCATCGGCGAGTGGCTGCGGTGCGGTCGCTCCTTGGCAGCGAGCCTGCGTGGCGCCCGGAGCCCGTTCCAGAACTCGAAGGTCCCATCCAGCGGCTGCGGGTGATTGGCAGCGTGTGGAACGGACCGGAACTCGTGGCGGGCGGCGTGTTGCTCCGCTCTGCTCGCCGCACGCGAGACGCACTCCGCGATGACCGGCGGCCCGCGGTCATTCGCGCCGTGCTCGGAGTGTTTGCGGACCGCATGGTGGTGGCGAAGGGGCAGGAGGAGCGCATCGAGCGCGCCCTTGCCGACGATGGCGAGGTGAAGGACGACGCGTCGCCAGCCCTTCGTCGCATTCGTCGCGAGTTGCGTGCATCGCACGGCGAGCTCATTCGCATCCTCGAACGCGTGATGGGCAGCCTGGAGGCCCACCATCGCGCGCCCGACATGTCGGTCACCATTCGCGACGGCCGCTACGTGATTCCCGTACGGCGCGAAGGGGCGAAAGGCGTCGGCGGCATCGTGCACGGCACCTCCGGCACTGGCGGGTTGATGTTCGTCGAGCCTCCTGCCGCGGTGGAATACGGCAACCGCATTCGCGAGCTGGAATCGGAAGAGCAGGAGGAGGTCGAGCGCATTCTCGCCGAACTCACCGACGAGATTCGCCCGCACCGCGAAGGGCTCGCGGAGTCGTTCGACGCGCTCGCCGAGCTGGACTCGCTGCACGCGCGGGCCCGCTACGCCATCCAGTTCGCGTGCACGCCCGCCGACCTCGTGCCGGCGCGCGAGGGATTCGCCATTCGTGACGGACGACATCCCCTCCTGCTCGCGAAGGGCGCGGACGTCGTGCCGTTCGACCTCGCGATGTTCGCCAATGAACGGACGCTTCTGGTGTCCGGACCGAACACCGGTGGCAAGACCGTCCTGCTCAAGGCGCTCGGCCTGGTGTCGGTGATGTCGCAGGCAGGTATTCCGGCACCCGTTGGCGCCGAGAGCACTATTCCCGTGTTCGATGACGTGCTCGCCGACATTGGCGACGAGCAATCCATCGAGGCGAGCCTCTCCACGTTCTCGGCGCACCTGAAGAACCTCTCCGAGATCCTCCGTCTCGCCACCGCCGACTCACTCGTGCTCATCGACGAACTGGGTTCCGGTACCGATCCGCAGGAAGGTGGGGCGCTCGGCTGGGCGATTCTCGAAACGCTCACGGCGCGCGGTGCCACGACCCTCGCGTCCACGCACCTGGGTCAGTTGAAGGAGCTCGCGACGCAGGTGCCCGGTGTCGTCAACGCCTCGCTGCAGTTCGACGCCGTGCTGCTCGCGCCAACCTATCGGCTCATCAAGGGCATTCCTGGCCGTTCGTACGGCATCAGCATCGCGCGTCGGTTGAACCTTCCGGCCGAGGTGGTCGCCCGTGCCGAGGAGCGGCTGCCGCAGGGCGAGCGCGTCATGGCCGCGTTGATCGAACGCCTGGAGCAGAAGGAGGATGAGCTCACGGAGCGGGAGCGTGATGCGACCCTCATGATCGACGATGCGCGCACTCGCATTGCCGCTATCGTGAAGCGGGAGCACACCGTGCGCGAGCGCGAGCGTGAGGTGGAGAAGCAGAGTCGCCAGGAGGCGCGCAAGTACGTGCTCGAGGCGCGCGCCGAGATCGACCGCACCATCAAGGAGCTCAAGAAGAAGGGGAGTGAGGCGGCCGACGTCGCCATCGACGAGATGGGCCGCGAGGCGCGGCGCCGCGCCGAAGCGCTCGCCGAGAAGCAGGCCAACGTGCTCGATCGGCTGGATGCCGAGGAGCGCTCGGCGCTGCGCAAGCGCGGGACGGTCAACCCCGCGGATCGAACGCCGCTCGTGGAAGGTGACGCGGTGGAAGTCGGCACGCTGGGCGGCAAGCTTGGTCGTGTGCTGGAGGTTCGTGGCAAGGATGTTTCCATTATCGTGGGCTCCATGAAGCTCACCGTGAAGCTGACCACGCTGCGCAAGACGGCACGCCCACCCGAGACTGCGGTGAGCTACATCGGCGACGCGCCCGAGGTGTTCGCCAGCACGGAGGTGAACCTGCTCGGCCTGCGCGCCGACGAGGCCGAGGGCGTGGTGCTGCAGGCACTGGACAGCGCCATCCGCGCTGACCTCAAGAGCCTGCGCATCATCCACGGCAAGGGCACCGGCGCGCTACGCCAGGTCGTGGATGAGATGCTGCGCAAGGACACCCGCGTGCGGGAATTCCGCATGGCTGGCTGGAACGAAGGTGGCGCTGGCGTGACCGTCGCGGTGTTTGCGTGATACCTGACGAGACGGTGGAGCGGGTGCGCGAAAGCGCGGACATCGTGGGCGTGATTGGCGAGTACGTGCAGTTGAAGCGCACCGGCGCGGATTTTCGCGGTCCATGTCCCTTTCACCAGGGCACGGGCCGGAATTTTTCCGTTTCGCCGAAGATCGGGCGCTACCACTGCTTCGTGTGTCACGAGAGCGGCGACGTGTTCTCGTACCTGATGAAGCGGATTGGCGTGGACTTCGTGACCGCGGTGAAGATGGTTGGAGAGAAGTCCGGCATCGAGGTCATCGACATACCCACCGGCCGTCCGGATGAAAAGGACGCGAGGGAGCCGCTGTGGGAGGTGAACGCCGCGGCCGCCGAGTATTTCAGTCGCACGCTGTGGAACGAGGATAGCGGCACGGCGGCTCGCGCATACATCGCGCAGCGCGACGTGAGCCGCGAGTTGGCGGACAAGGTGGGCCTGGGCTACGCGCCCCGTGAAATCGGGCTCATGCGCGGTCATCTCAACACGCTCGGCTTCGACGACGAACGGCTCATCGAAGCGGGGCTGCTACATGTGCCCGAGGGTGTCACGGAGCCGCGCCCGCGTTTCCGCGACCGCCTCATCTTTCCGATCTACGATGTGTCGAGCCGGGTTGTCGGATTTGGCGGCCGGCTGTTGGGTCCCGGCGAGCCCAAGTACCTCAACTCCGCCGAGTCGCCGGTGTTCAGCAAGGGCAAGCTCCTGTACGGGTTGAATTGGGCGAAGCAGGCAGCGCGGCGCGACGAGCGTATGCTCGTTGTCGAGGGCTACTTCGACGTGATGCGGCTCATCGGTGCCGGCGTCGAGAGCGTGGTGGCGCCCATGGGGACGGCCCTCACGGACGAACAGGCGAAGCTGGTGCGGCGTTACACGCAGCGCGTCTACCTGCTCTATGACTCGGACAAGGCCGGCCTGAAGGCGACGTTTCGATCCGGCGACGAGCTGCTCGCGCAGGGGGCATCGGTGCAGGTGGTGACTCTCCCTGACGGCGAGGATCCGGACACGTTCGTGCGCACGCACGGCGCGCGTGGACTCGAGACGCAGCTCGCGAGCTCCATCGACGTCTTCGAGCGCAAGATTCAACTGCTGGAGCGCGGCGGGTGGTTCGCGGACCTGCGCAAGAAGCGGCAAGCGCTTGATCGTTTACTGCCGACCCTTCGCGCCACGATCGACCCGATTACGCGCGCGCTCTACACAAGCCACCTCGAACGAATTTCAGGTATCACCGGCGAGGTTTTGGAGGCTGAGGTCCGAGCAGTAACGAAAAAGCACACACGGAGCGCGCCATTCGTTCCGCAAGCGATTCGGGAAGCGAGCATCCGCGAAAGTGACACAAATCGTCGCCCTGGCCGATCTTCAAATCGTACTACCCCTGGTTCCTCGGGGCGGCCTACTGAGAGAGAATTTGTGCGTGTGTTGTTGCACAGACCTTGGCTAATCGAGAAGGTCTCAGAGCGTCTTGGTCCGACAGACATCCTGAATCCGCTTCTGCGCAACATTTTTCGGAGCCTCATAAACGTAGGCTCGGACATGGGTCAATTAGTCGCTGAGTTGGACGAAGACTCTATTGGTATTTTGCAGGAGTTACATGCTGAAAGCGCCGGTCTTGATAGTGCGGAAACGACGATACAAGGGGTGTTCAAGCAGATAAATGAGCTTCAAGTGCGTGAAGAGTTGGAGGAACTCAAGAATCTCTCAGTGCTCGCCTCCGCCGATGAAAAGACTGCGTTGTTGCAGCAGATAGTTGAGTTAAGCGCTCTTCGCCGCGCTGGTGGTGGGAAGGGATGGAATGTCGGACGGCGTAGTGCTCATGCAGAAGATGAGAAGAACACCACCTGATGACCAGACTTGTGCCATGCGTCAGAAGTGTTGGGGCAGTATCGCCACCACCGGGGGTGGGCGAGCGTGAGCGTGAGCCTCCAGCCCTCAGCCAATAAGCGCACGAGCTCTTGCTCAAGCCTGAAGCTCGCGCACTGGTTTGCTCAGGGCTGGAAGCTCCATGCTCACGCTCATGCGCAGGAGAGCAATCA
>JACMOE010000596.1 GCA_014378185.1 Gemmatimonadaceae bacterium
CAGTGCGCAGTGCACCGACAAGCGTGTGAACCTCGTTACGCCATCGCTGTTCGCGCGCTATCCCGACGCTGCGTCCCTGGCCGACGCCGATCAGGCGGACGTGGAGGAGATCGTTCGCACCACCGGCTTCTTCCGCACCAAGGCAAAGAGCCTGATCGGCATGGCCACGGCGCTGGTGCAACGACATGGCGGAGTGGTGCCCGCCGAGATGGCTGCGCTCGTCGAACTTCCTGGAGTAGGGCGAAAGACGGCGAACGTCATCCTGGGCAATGCCTTCGCGCGCAACGACGGGATCGTCGTGGACACCCACGTGACCCGTCTGAGCAACCGCCTCTCGCTGGCCGCGGGCACGGACGCCGTGAAGATCGAACGCGCCCTCATCCCGCTGTTTCCCCGGGAGCACTGGACGATGCTCTCCCATCTGCTCATCGAACACGGCCGGCAGGTGTGCGACGCGCGCAAGCCGCGGTGCGGAAGCTGCCTCCTGGCGGATGTCTGCCCCTCAGTGCTGCCGTAGGGGCGTTCTCGTATCTTTCCGACATGTCTCAGCCGACTCGCTCCGCGAAGCATCTCCTCCTGGCCGTCGCCAGTCCGTTTCTTCTTCTCGCCTGCTCGCGCAATCCCGAGCCCGTGCTGGTGGAGACGCCAGTGCGCGTCGCTCCTCCCGAGGGCGCGATCGCCGCGGGCGACTGCATCGAGGCACGCCGCCGCGCGCGGCTCAACACCGACATGGCGGTGGACCGCCTGCCGACACCGCGCACGAAGCTGGAGTCCAGCCTGCGCGACAGATCGATGCCGGCGGCCGTGCGTCGCGCCAAGTGGAACTCGGTCGTCGTGAGCGCACTCGTGGACACCCTGGGGAAAGCCGACATGCGCACCTTCACGATCGTGAAGACGACGCACCCCTGGCTCGCTGAGCGGTTGAAGCTCGCGGTGCCGAAGACGGTGTTCGATCCCGCCCTGCTGGCAGGCTGCAAGGTGCCGCGGCTGTGGCTCGGCGAATACAACGCGGGGACGCCACCAAGGAAGTGACGTCCCCGGCGTGGTGAGGAGTGGCCTCAGCGGCTCTCGGCGACCTTCCAGGCGCAGAAGTAGCCGCTCACGCGCGTTGCGTCCACACTGCTGTTCCACCGGCCCGAGAAGCCGACCGGGGTGACGGACGCGACGTGGAGCGCCGTGACCGCGCCGTCGAACTGCTGGGCGCTGGCGTCGTTCGCATCTGCGCCGAACCTGATGGTGATGTCGCGTGCGCCAGTGACGTCGGACGTGCGCGGATACTCCATCACCAGCACGCCGGGCCGCTTGGGATCAGTCGAGGTCATGCTGCCCGCCGTGGAGGCACCCACGAGATCCACGTGGATGTCGCTCGTGCCCGACAGCGGATAGGCGACGCCTCCCATCGACGCACGGGTCGTCGCATGCAGGACGAGCGTGCCCCGCGATTCCGCGCCTGCGTGCGAACCGCTCGTGGCGCGGAGCAGGAGATCGTAGCGCCCCGCGCGTCCCCCGAGGGTGGTGCCACGCGTGAGCGAGCCTGACGCCGTACCGGAGTCGCACGGCGGAGTGGAGGCCGACGCCGACTGGGATGCGCCGGAATGTGAGTTGGATTGCGACGGGCAGGCAACCAGCATGGCTGCCGCACCCACGATCAGTCCGAACAGGCGGCTGTCGTGCACGGCTCGAGAAGGTGTCATCATCGGATCCGGGTGACCTTGCCATCGGATCCCGCCGTGTACAGCGGTCCGAGATAGATGTCGTTCTCCAGCTGCACGCCGGTGACA
>JACMOE010000597.1 GCA_014378185.1 Gemmatimonadaceae bacterium
CAGACGCCTCCGGACCCTTCAGGACGGTGAGCGACTCGATGTCGTCCGGATTGAGGTCGGGGCTCCGGTTGGTGAAGTCAATGCCCCGGTTGTTGAACGCCGTGGCCGAGCCCGGCGCGTCCGAGGCGAAGACGCCGGTGTTCAGTGTCTTGTTGTCCATGGGCAAGCCATCGATGACCATCAGCGGCTGGTTGCTGCTGCTGATGGAACTGATGCCCCGAATGGTGATCATCGAGGAAGCTCCCGGTACCCCTGAAGAGCTGACCACGTTCACGCCGGCCACACGCCCCTGCAACGAATTGATGAAGTTCTCGCGCTGCGTGCCCGCGATGTCAGTCCCCTGCACGGTCTGTTGCGCCGTGCCCAGCGCCCGCTGCTCAGTGGTCTGGCCCAATGCCGTGACCACCACGGCGTCGAGCGACGTCGGCGTTCGCCGGAGCTGCACGTTGATGACGTTGTCCGCCCCCACGACGCGCTCAGCGGGAACGGTACCGATGAACTTGAACTGGAGCACCTCGCCCGCCGACGCACGGATGGTATAATTGCCCCCGGCGTTACTGAGCGTCCCGGTCCTGGTGCCCTTGATCACCACTGACGCCGCGGGCAACGGCGCCCCCTGCTCGTCACTCACCCTGCCAGTCACGGTCTTCTGCTGCGCAACTGCCGGCGCAGACACGGGGATCGATCCCATCAGGATCATCGCGATTCTAGTTTTCATCCGAGGTGTACCGGGTTCTGGTGAACAATGCACTGAACGTCTTGTCGGCCCCGGACGAAAGCGGGGCTGATGTTGCGAAGAGATCGAGTTCCTCGCGCCGCAGCAACGTGGACGCGAGGACGGAGTCGAACGTGTCGGCCGTGAGGCCCTGATGACAGCGGTGGACTCGATGGCGGCGGGGTGGGCGACTCGAGTACACTCATGATCTCGTGGCCGAGCTCCCGGTAAAACGTCGGAGGCGCAGTTGTGCTGCACGAGGGGCTTCTATTGTATCCCGCGCTCGCTGCCGCTCGCAAGGGGCACGGGGGAAACGCCGAAGGACGCCTCGAATGGCAGGGCATCCCGTGCCTGCACGCTGCTGACGTACGGACCGAGCAGGTGAGCGACGCTGTTGGCGTAGTAGCTGATGAGCGGCCGCCCCCGCGGCAACACGAGAAAGCCGCGGCCCTCCTCCGCCATCACGCGCCGCATCCGCAACATCCGCCACGCGCGCGCCAGGATTTCCTCGGCGCCATTGTCGCCGCTCAACACCCGGGCATTGAGTTCGCCAAGCACCGCGCGCATCTCGTCGATGCGCGCGAGGAGGTCGGCACGAACGATGAAGTCCGACTGAAAGCTCTGGATGGCGGCACATGTGAGGGGCACGGGCGTAACCGGAATGAGCAGCCCCACGCGCCTCAGCATCTCGTCGCACAACTGCTGCACCTGGGCGAGCCGGGCGGGCCGGTCCATGTCGAACAGGTCGGGATGGGCCGCGTACCACGAGAGCAGTGGAACCGGGGTACCGACGACAACAGCCGCGCGGCCATAGCGCTTCCACCGCCGAAACAGCATGCGTGTCACATTCCACGTTACGTAGCGTCCCACCTCGTACGCCTGCGACCGGCGCGATGGACGCCGCCCACCGCCCGCGGCTTCGAGCTCGCGCAGCAGTGAGCGGTCTTCCAGGACGCGGTCATAGTTCACCGCCACCGGTACCACGTGCAGTCGCGCGGCGTAGGCCGGATCACGACCGATGCCGAGCACGTAGTCGAACAGGCCCACCTTGGGTGCCCGCAGCTTGCCATCACGCGTGAGCCCGCCCTCCACGAAAATGCCCTGCGTCACGCCCTCCCTCGTGATCAGCTGCACGTAGCGCTCGAGCACCGCGTGATACAGTGGCTCGCGGTACCGACGGCGAATGAAGTACGAGCCGAATGCCTTGAAGGCGAGTTCCAGTGGAAACGCGCGCGCCCACTCACCAACGGCGTACGAGATGGCGACCTGGCCAGCGAGGGCGTAGCTGACGAGGATGTAATCCGCGTTGGAGCGGTGGTTCATCACGTACACGAGCACCGCATCCCGCGGCAGGCGTTCCTTCGCGCGCGCGTCCTCGAAGTCCACCGACGTCCTGTAGAACAGGTGCAGCAGCCAACCGGCCGCACGGTAGCCGACCTGGTAGTACGCCACGACGTTGAAGAACGGCACGATCTCGCGGATGTAGCCATCGACCCGCAACCATGCGTCGTGCTGTGGTGTGCCGTTCTCGTCGGCATGGCGCTGCACGGCATCGGCGATGACGTCGTCGCGCATGAGCCGCGCGCGGACATCCGAGCGGCTGGCGAGCTTGAAGCGGTCCACCCGGGCGCGTGACCGGAGCAGCGCGCGACGTCCCATGCGCGCGAAGTAGCCTGGCATCTGTACAAGGTGGAACGAACGAACGGCCCGGACAAGAGTCCGGGCCGGTCGATTTCATACTGCCCCCCACCCGCCGGCCCGAGGGCCGGCGGGGCCGGGGCCGCTACCTGTTCTTCGCCGCGGCTCGCGCCGACGCCGGGAACTCCACCTCGTCCTCCGCCATCGAGAAGACAGCCGGCAAGGCGTCCGGCAGCGGAGCGAGCTCCGCCTGCGGAACCTCCAGCCCCTCGAGCTCGACGTCCTGGTACCGATACATACCAGTGCCCGCCGGGATGAGGTGGCCGATGATGATGTTCTCCTTGAGACCCAGCAGGTCGTCCTTCGCGCCCCGGATGGACGCGTCGGTGAGCACGCGGGTGGTCTCCTGGAACGACGCGGCCGAGATGAACGACTGCGTGGTGAGCGAGGCCTTCGTGATGCCGAGCAGCAGGGGCTCCGCCGTGGACGGGGCCTCCTTCCGCTTCTTCATCCGATCGTTCTCGTCGCGGAACACCTGCTTGTCGACATGCTCGCCCTCGAGGAACTCCGTCTCGCCCGCTTCCATCACGCGGACCTTCTGGAGCATCTGGCGGACGATGACGCCGATGTGCTTGTCGTTGATCTTCACGCCCTGCAGGCGATACACCTCCTGCACCTCGTTGAGCAGGTATTCCTGCACGGCCCGCGCGCCCTTGATGCGCAGGATGTCGTGCGGGTTCACCGGACCCTCGGAGAGGCGGTCTCCAGCGCGCACGCGGTCGCCCTCATGCACGCGCAGGTGCTTGCCGGCGGCCACTTCGTACAACTGCGGCTCGGAGGCATCATCCACCGTGAACTGGTCGGGGCCCTTGCCACCCTTCACCGGCTGCACGAAGATCTCGCGCTTGCCCCGCTTGATATCGCCAAACCGGACGACGCCATCAATCTCGGAGATGGTCGCCGGATCCTTCGGCTTGCGCGCCTCGAACAACTCGGCAACACGCGGCAGGCCGCCCGTGATGTCGCGCGTCTTGTACGCTTCACGCCCGAGCTTCGCGAGCGTCTCGCCGGGGAAGATTTCCTGCCCGTCCTCGATGGTGAGCTGCGCACCCACCGGGATGACGAAGTCGCGGATCTTCTTCTCCTTTCCGCCCTTGGTGTCCCAGATCTCGATGTGCGGATGCAGCTTCTTCTCGCGGTCCTCGATGACGACGCGCTGCCGGAGGCCGGTGAGCTCGTCGAGCTCCTCGGACACCGACTCGTCTTCCACGAGGTCCACGAACCGGATGGTGCCCTTCACGTCCGCGATGATGGGGTTGGAGTACGGATCCCAACTGAAGATCACCGTGTCCTTCTTCACCTCGTCCCCGTCCTTCAGGGTAAGGA
>JACMOE010000598.1 GCA_014378185.1 Gemmatimonadaceae bacterium
CCTCTCCGCGCTGCGTGCCGGTTTACGGCCCGAGCGCTTTCGTGCGACGACCACCGTGGACGGAGTGGTGCACGTTGTATACGCCTCGTCCGTACTTGTCGCAAACTTCGGCACAGTGCTGGGCGGTCTGCTCTGCTTTGGGGAGGAGATCGGCCATCGAGATGGCGTGCTGGACGTGTGCGTGTATTCTCCGCGGTCCCATTTCGAGGCGGCACGCATCTTCTGGCGCATGTTGCGGGGCGGCGTGAGCCGCGATTGCCGCGTACGTATCATCCGCGGACAGCACGTCCGTATCGAGACCGACCCACCTCGCCCGATGCAGGCCGACGGTGAACTTCTGGGGCTGACGCCCGTTGAGATCCGCGTCGAACCGAACGCGGTACGCGTGCTTGTTCCAGATGCGACACTCCGTCGCTGGCGGATACCTCGCCTCGCGGCGACACGCGGCCACACAGAACAGCTCAAGAGCTGCACGCCATGACCAATCCCGGCACACGCATGCGTTACACCAAACCATCCACGGCGCAGTTCTTCGCGACGTTCGGATACGCGTGGTTCACGATTGGCTTGTTCACTGGCACGCTGGTGCTCGTACTTGCCGTACGCGGCATTCTCGATGTGTTGCAGCGGATGGGATGGGAGCAGTCCGCCCAGAATCACCTGCTCATCGGCGTCATACTCCTGTTTATTGCGCTCTCGTTTCTGCTCGCCCGGCGCGTTGTCCGCTTCCTGTACCGGCAGACCACCACGACTCGGCGACTGATGCTCGTGGGCCTCGCCGTGCCAGCCGCGTTGAGCCTGTACGCCTGGTCGAATCCCGCACGCTTTCTTGCCTCGTTTGCGGGCACGGTCGGATCGTCGTTCGCCATGAAGGGTGGACCGACGTTCATGTTCGGATCGTACCCTGACGAGGACCGGCTCAAGGAGCTGAAGAGGCAGGGCGTGACGTCTGTGGTGTCACTCCAGAGCCGTGCCGTGCTCGTGGAAATTTCCGGCATCAAGGAGGAGCGCGGCGCGGCCGCGCGGGAAGGGCTCGCCTTCATCGAGGCCCCCATGCTTCCCTGGGTGAGCGACAACACGGAATCGCTCGAGAAAATCAAGCAGCTCGCGCTTCACGGCAAAGGCACTTATTACGTCCATTGCGGGCTTGGCCGCGATCGCGTGAATATCGCCAAGCGTGTCATCGAGGCGCTCGAGCCGCAGTCGTCCGCACACGTTGCGAGTTCCAACAATATCAAGTCCGCCGCAGGTTTCGAGCGTCGAACCGAGATGTTCGAGCGCGGCATGCCGATGAAGGTGAAGGAGGGATTCTGGGTAATTCCGTACCTGAATGAGGCGGAATTCTACGGCTTCATCCTTCAGGGTCAGCCCGGTCACCTCGTGGTGATACTCGATCCGTCGAGAGCTGAGCAGCGCGGATGGCTAGCGAACGCAGAGAAGAAGATGAAGCAGTACGCTGTCGCGTACACGACCATGTCCTATCCAGCCACCACAGGGGACACGAGCACAAGGGCCATCGTGGCAAAGCTGCGTTCCTTCACTGGACCAGTAACTGTCATCGTGCCCAGCATGACCACCGGCCTCGGGGATCCGATAGACCCTGTCGCGCGTGCCATCAGCAAGGAGTACGGCGCCTTGGTCAAGGCACTGCCGAAGACAATCAAGCTGGCGCCTGGGGAAACGCTCATCACGCCGCCGATCATTCCGGCAAAGCCTGGTACGTGATACGGAGGTGCTCCACTGCGAGGCCACGGGCTACGAACGGGGCCCTGGTTCGGCGCGCCTGGTCATCATTGGCGGGAAAAGCATGAGGGGCCCGCGATGCGGACCCCTCGTTTGCTCGTTCGATCTGTATCGCGCAATACGGCGATTACATGCCGGCGAGCCTGGTCAGCAGCAGGAACTCGACGCGAGCATAGCCGGACTGCGACGTGCTGTTGTTTCCACCACGAAGGCCACCGGACGCCCCCACGCGAAACTCTGGACTGATACGGTACTCGATGGTGGGACCCACTTCGTATCGTGTCTCGCTAGATCCACGCAAACCGGTGTTGCGGTTGACGACGTAACCCTGCTGCGTGCCCTGCAACACGAATTCTCCACCGAGGTAGATCGGCTGGGCGGAGGGAGCGAGGCGGTGGGCTGCCCGAACACGGCTCCAATAGTATTCCGACTTGAAGCTGTAGCTCCCGATCACCTGGGCAGAGTTCTCGCCATTGCCCCAGTAGTTGCCTTGCCCGCTGACGAACACGCCACTTGTGCCGCCTAGCTGGCCGCCCGATACCACCTGATCGAACTGGGTGCTGACGAAGGAATAGCCCACGCTGGCTGACACCGCGCCTGTGGGCATGGTGTATTGGAGACCCACCGAAGGGGAAATGGCGTAAGCCTGCGCGTGGCTGGTTTGCGCGTCGCGGTAGCGATACGTCTGGCCAACCAGGCCGGCGATGGGGCCGAGGCCCTGATGACCGGTAGAGAGCGACGTACCGAGCAGGGCCGACCCTTCACCGAAACCGGCGACTTCGGCCGAACCGAAGGTGGCGAGCGCCTGGGCGCCGGCACTGGAGCCGAGCACGACCGCGAGGCCGACAGCGAGCGATGTAAAACGAGTTATGAATTTCGTTGATAGAGTGCGCTTGGACATGACGTCGTGAAGTGCCACCACGCGAACGCGTAGGCCAATGCTAAAAACGTACCGCATGCCGGACGGCAGGCCCGTTCTAAGCGCAGCCGTGAAATCGGATTCCACGGTGCGTCATTTGCTTCGTTCGTTAGGCGCTCCGATGACGAATCGGACCCCTCGTGATCAAGACCCACCGCAGTCCCCTTTCCGGTTTCCCATGTCGCAGAATCGATTTATCTCACGCTGGCCCGCGCTCACCACGCTCGTGCTGACCCTGACTGCGGCTCACACACAATGTCAGGGAACATCCAACGATTCGAGATTGAAGGACGGGGTCGCTTCGGCTGCCAGATCGGCAACCTCTTCCGACGCGGCCATCCTTGGGTCGCGAACCGTGCAACTTCACTCATCTGTTGTGGCGGCTCCTCCTCCCGCGACCCCGGCCGGGCAACGCGCGTTCATGCTGCGCTCCGCGCGCGCGGCGTGGAGGTACGTGACCCGCGAGATCACGCCAAGGGGATTTGTTGGAGCGACCAGGAATTATCAGTACCTCACGGTATGGGACATGGCCAGCGAGCTCGCGGCAGCGTACTCCGCTCGGGAGCTCGGCCTCATCAACCGCGCTCGATACAAGGCCTTCGTCGATCGTACGTTGACGTCGATCGAAAAATTGACGCTCTACGACAACACTGCGTTCAACCGCATGTACTCGGCAGAGACTGGGGAGATGGTGGACAGCAAGGCCCAGCCAAGCACGGTGGGGATGGGTTGGTCGGCGCTCGATCATGGGCGGTTCTTCGTCTGGCTCAAGCTCGTGGCGAAGGATGATCCGACGTTCGCGCCGCGCATCCAGGCGATCGTGTCGAAGCTCGATATGGCGCGGCTGGTGAAGAGCGGGTACATGCAGGGCGAAGAGATCAGCGCCAGGACGAACGAGCATCGCGCATATCAGGAAGGTCGCGTGGGCTACGAGCAGTACGCCGCCGAGGGCTTCGCACTGTGGGGCGCGAAGGTGGACTCGGCGCTCGATTTCGCGATCAATGGAAGGCCGGTGACCGTGAATGGGCAAGCGATCATCACGGACGCCCGAGGCGGTGACGTGATGACCAGCGAGCCATTCGTGATGATGGGCCTGGAACTGGGCTGGAAAAACGATACCTGGCGCAACCTTGCACTGGCGGTGCTCGCCGCGCAGGAGGCGCGCTTCAAGGAGACGGGTATCGTCACCATGGTGAGCGAGGATGCCATCCCGGTCCCTCCCGCGTATTTCTACTACTACCTGCTCATTCACGACGGCAAGCCGTTCGTGGTCACGACTGTGAGTGGCGCCGCGAGTGACAGCTTTCCGCGCTGGGTGAGCGCCAAGGCGGCATTCGGCTATCACGCACTCGCGCCGAGCGCATATACGTGGCAGGCGTTGCAAACGGTGAAATACGGCGGGTCGGCGGACGGATGGACGGCCGGCGTATTCGAGGGCACGAAGAACTCGACGAAGACCTACAACCTGAATACCGCTGCCATCGTCCTGGAATCTGCAGCCTACGTCAAGCGCGGCTGCGCGTTCGCCGTGCCGACCTGTCCCACGAAAAGGTAGTTTCAACGGAAGGTGCGCCGTATGGCGGCGCGCCTTCTGCACGATGTTCACGTAGTGGTTACGCCGCAGTGCGCGGCTTCCTGTCCGATGAGATCCAGCGTCGCAGTACGGCGAGCCGGTCGCGTGGCTCATCGATGCGCTGCACGCCCACCACGAAGCTCTGGCGCAAGGCTGATTCCACGGCTTGACTGAAGATCACCGCGCCCTTGCCGAATATGATCGTGCCGGGGACATCCCAGCGAATCGTCGTTCCCGGCTTGATGGAATTTTCGAGGATCAGGCGCACGCCATTGCGGCTCTCCTCTTCGAGCATGCCCATTCCCAACACAATGTCACCTTTCTCCGTGGTGGCGGACGCCAGGACGGGTAGCCCAACCACCCGGCGGCGGCTTTCGCGCGGATTGGTGAAGCGCTGGAGTGCATTCTCCACCACGTCGATGCTCTGGCGGAAGCGTTGGCGGGAGAGGGGGATGGCGTGATGCGCACTGTGCAACTCGATGGCATCCCGCATTTCCAGTGGCATGTCTTGAAAGATGACGCCATGCGAGTAGACGGTTCCGTAGTTGCCTTCCTTGTGCGTCAGGTGCGTCACCACGCCGCGCGACACCACGGTGCCCACGGAGAGGTGGAGCGGAATCTCGAGCATCGTGCCCGTGTCGAACTGGCACGTGCAGCGGAACGACAGGCCCGAGGAATTGATGTCCTCCGTGGTTGCCGGAAATGCATCGCCGGCGGGCACGCCGTCCACGACCGCTCGCACACGCGTCGGAAGGCGCTGGACGAATCGGTAGTCTCCGCGGAGTTGCTTGGACTTGATGCTGTGCTGCACGACGTACAGGGCAAAGTAGAGGTTCCACCCGACCCAGATTCCGTTGACCAGGAACGCCGTGGAGAACCCGCCGCCGTCATTGTAGTTGACCCACCCGTAATGGCGCGCTACGAGCGCCCACAGGAAAGCCGCAATGGAGATGCCGGCGAGGAAGAGCTGCGGTGCGTAGGTCTTGAACGGGATGTCGCCAACGCCCTTGGGCGTGACGTTGAACTTGAGTGGCTTCTTCGAGAAGAATCCCGATGTGGCCAGGATGTACGTCCAGAAGCGCGCCATGTTGTAGCGCTCTGAAATCAGGATGTACCCCGTGCCACGCGCCAGCAGTTCGAAGCTCCCGATCGTCAGCAGCATGTACGGCACGAGCCGGATCAGGAGCGCGTGGTTGTCCACCTGCACGGGCAGGATACCGAACAGGAAGAACATCACCGGCGCAACGTAGAAGATCAGCCGCTGGATTCCGTCGACATACACGATCACGGACGAGAAGTACGAGAGCTTCTGCTGCCAGGACAACCCCTTTACGAACAACGGGTTCATCTGCCGCAGTATCTGCATGGATCCCTGACCCCAGCGAAGCCGCTGCACATGGTACTGAGCGGCAGAGGCCGGCGCGAGACCATACGCGAGCGTCTCACCGTGATAGAAGGACTTCCAGCCGCGCGCATGGAGCATCATGCTCGTCTCCATGTCCTCCGTGATGGTGCGCGTGGAGAATCCGCCGATCTCGTCGAAGGCCGACCGGCGCAATATGCCGCAGCTGCCGCAGAAGAAGGCGGCATTGATGCGGTCCTTGCCGGGCTGAATGAGGGAAAAGAAAAGCCTGTTCTCCTCCCACATCTGCCCGCCCTCGTCGCTCACCACGTGAGTGAACGAGTCCGTATTGTAGAAATCCTGCGGCGACTGCACGAACGCGAGTTTCGGCTCGTTGAAGTAACCGAGCATGCGGTCCAGGATGTTGGGCAGCGGAACATGATCCGCGTCGAGCTGGAGGACGAACTCGGCGTTCGTGACGCTGAAGGCGTGGTTGAGGTTGCCCGCCTTGGCGTGCTCGTTTCCCTCGCGACGGATGTACCCGATGCCAAGCTCCTCGGTCATCGACTTCACTTCATCGCGCTTGCCGTCGTCCAG
>JACMOE010000599.1 GCA_014378185.1 Gemmatimonadaceae bacterium
CGTGGCAAAGAACGCGTACCTGCGCGCGGTGCGGGTGCTCAATTGCGCCGGTTCCGGCACGTCGTCGCAAGTGCTGGCAGGCATGAACTGGGTGACGACGAACCACATCTCGCCGTCGGTGGCCAACATGTCGCTTGGCGGCGGGTTCTCGCAGGCCGAGAATGATGCGGCGTCGAACATGTCGGCGAGCGGTGTGTTCCTGGCCGTAGCGGCCGGCAACAGCAACGCGGATGCGTGCAATTCGTCGCCGTCGAGCGCGCCCGGCACGGTGACGGTGGCCGCGTCCGAGCGGACCGATGCCCGCGCCACGTACTCGAATTATGGCGGGTGCGTGGACCTGTATGCGCCGGGGAGCGCCATAACCTCGACGTGGCTCAACGGCGGGACCAACACGATCAGCGGCACGTCGATGGCGACGCCGCACGTGACCGGCGTGGCGGCGCTCTACAAGGCGACATATGGCAACGCCGCCTGGTCCACGATTCGTGATTGGCTGTCAGCGAACGCGACGGCGAACGTGATCACGGGCAATTCATCCGGCACGCCCAATAAGCTCCTCTACAAGTCCACACTGTAGGGGAAACGGTCTGACAGCCTGACCCGGGTGGCCGGCTCCGCCGACTATCCGGCTGTCAGGTTGTTGGACCTGCCCCACTGGACTCTCTCCAGCGCTCCTGCTAAGTTCCCCAGTCTACTCCAGTTACGCCTTAAACCAGCCCGTCTCATGCATGTCTTCATCGAAACCCAGAAAGAATGGCTCCGCGACCTCCCAGCGTTCCGCGCCGGTGACACTGTCCGCGTGAACGTCCGAGTGAAGGAAGGGGAAAAGGAGCGTATTCAGGCGTTCGAGGGAGTGTGCATCGCCCGTCGCGGCGTCGGCGTGAGCCAGACGTTCACCGTCCGCAAGATCTCCAACGGTGTGGGCGTCGAGCGCATCTTCCCGCTGCACAGCCCCATGCTCGCCGACATCAATGTCGTGCGCCGTGGCCGCGTGCGTCGCGCCAAGCTGTACTACCTGCGCAGCCTGACCGGCAAGGCCACGCGCATCAAGGAAATGAAGGTGCGCACACCGCAGAGCCCCGCGGTCAAGTAGACCTCCAGATCGCGACCCTCCATGCGGAAATGGAGCGCGATCGAGCGCGATCTGCGAAATGCGCGGGGCCCGTTGCTCGCGGGTGTGGATGAAGTCGGACGGGGCCCGCTTGCGGGCCCCGTTGTCGCATGCGCCGTGGTCATGCCGGCCGATGCCCGCGCCATCCGGGGCGTGGACGATTCCAAGACGCTGACGGCCCCCGAGCGCGACACGCTGGCGCGTCGTATCCTCGAACGCGCGCAGGCGGTGTCCATCGGGGCGGCCAGCGTGCGCGAGATCGACCGACTGAACATCTACCATGCTTCGGTGCTGGCGATCCGGCGGGCAATCACCCGCCTCGCGGTGGCGCCCGACCACGTTGTGATTGACGGCCTCGTCATCCGCACGCTGGGCATCGAGCATACGGCGGTGGTGGGCGGGGATGCACGATGTCATTCCATCGCCTGTGCGTCGATCATTGCCAAGGTCACCCGTGACCGACTGATGCAGGCGCTCGCACGCCGGTACCCGCACTATCACTGGGACACGAACGTGGGCTACGGAACGCGGGCGCACCAAGCCGGGCTGGCCGAACATGGGCTCACGGCGCATCATCGGCGGTCGTTCGGGCCGGTGAGCCAACTATCGTTCGCGCTAGCGGACAAATTTCCGGTGCTCGCCGCCGCAGCGAACGATGTAATGGATGTAGTACAACAGCAGTAGCAAAAAAGACTTGTAGTACACAAGTACTTAGTAGCCAACGCAGTACGAGTACCACGACGGCGCTGGCGCGGGAGTACTGGTACCGGGTTGGCTACTTGGTACTCATTACTTCGGTCTTTGGTTCTTCGGGTAACGCGGTGTACTCGTACTGGGTTGGCTACTGAGTACTCCGTACTCGTGTCTGTGGTTTGTACTTCTCGCGCGTCATTACGCCGCAAACTCAAACGCCCACTAAAATGACCACCTCGCCGCCCCACTCCGTCTTCCGCCCAGGCCTGTTCGACGGCCAGGTGGCGTTGGTCACCGGCGGCGGCAGCGGCATCGGGCGGGGCATTGCCGACCTGCTCGCGTCACTCGGCGCCCACGTTGTCCTGGCGAGCCGGAAGCTCGAACGCGTACAGGCCGCCGCCGCGGAGATCGAGGCGGCGGGAGGCAAGGCGAGTGCGGTGGCTGTGGACGTGCGAAACGCGGAACTCGTGCGCACCGTGGTCGGCGAGGTGGCAGCGGCGCACGGGCGCATTGACCTGCTCGTCAACAACGCGGCGGGCAACTTCTATGCGCCGTCCGAGACGCTTACCGAGAACGCCTGGAAGAGCGTGATCGAGATCGACCTCTATGGCACGTTCTTCTGTTCGCAGGCCGTGCTGCCGGTGATGAAGGCGCAGGGTGGCGGGTCCATCGTGAACATCTCGATGACGCTCCACTACCGCGGATGGCCGCTGATGGCGCACGCAACGGCGGCAAAGGCGGGCATCGATGCACTCACGCGGACGCTGTCGCTGGAGTGGGCGAAGTACGGCGTGCGCATGAATGCGGTGGCCCCGGGCCCGATTCCCACCGAGGGGGTGCGCAAGGCATTCACGCCACCACCCTCCGCCGACGGCGTGCCGGATGTCTTCGCCGTGGAGCAGGCCATGGACGGGTATGCGAAGCGGATGATACCGCTGCAGCGGTGGGGTTCCCCAGCGGACATCGCCAACATGGTCGCCTTCCTCGCATCGCCAGGCGGAGCGTGGATCACTGGTGCCATCATGGTGGTGGATGGCGGGGAATGGCTGGCGAAGCC
>JACMOE010000600.1 GCA_014378185.1 Gemmatimonadaceae bacterium
CAACCCGCCCGCCCGTCCCCGCGGCGTAGCGCGTGCCGACCTGGCGCTCGTGGTGGAAAGCCTCCGCGAGACGAATCCCATGCTCGGACATCGCGGCTGCCGGCTCGGCATCTCGTATCCCGAAATCACCGAGATGCAGGGGCGGGCCATTTTCGAGGCGTCCCTCAACGCCAGGAAGAAGGGCTTCGTGGTGCATCCGGAGATCATGGTTCCCCTTGTCGCCGACTACCGCGAGTTCGACAACCAGCGGAACATCCTCGAGGAGGTGGCGCGCGAGGTGATGGGGAGCGCGGGCGAAGAGATCGCCTTCACGATCGGTACCATGATCGAATTGCCGCGAGCCGCACTCACGGCGGGCGAGATTGCGCAACGGGCCGAGTTCTTCTCGTTCGGCACGAACGACCTTACGCAGACCACATACGGGCTCAGCCGGGATGATGCCGGCCGGTTCCTGCCGGGCTATGTGGAGCGGGGTATCTTTCCGGACGACCCCTTCCAAGTCCTTGACCAATCGGGGGTTGGGCAGCTTATTAAGCTGGCGGTCGCCGCAGGTCGTAGCGTGCGGCCGCAGTTGAAGGTCGGAATTTGCGGAGAGCACGGAGGGGAGCCCAGGAGCGTGAAGTTCTGTCACGCGATTGGGCTCGATTATGTCTCCTGCTCTCCGTATCGCGTTCCGATCGCCCGACTCGCCGCAGCACATGCCGCTCTTGAACCCACCGTCCAGTAGCGCAGCATTGAAGCGCCGACCGGCGCTACCGAACCTGCCGTCACTCCCCCTGGCCCGCGATGAGCGCACGCTGCGCATCGCGCTGGTCACGGAGTACTACTACCCCCACCTGGGGGGAGTGTGCGAGCACGTCCACTTCTTTGCCCGCGAAGCTCGCCGTCGCGGGCACCACGTGGACATCATCACCTCCAACCTCCCGGGCGCCGAGGCACAGGCCAACGTGATCCGGATTGGTCGGAGCCAGTCTGTGTACGCCAACGGCTCCCAAGCCCGCATCACCATCGGGCTCGGCCTGCGCCGTGCGATGCGGAAGGTGCTGCGCGAGGGAAAGTACGACGTCGTCCACGTCCATTCCCCGCTCACCCCGGTGTTGCCCATCCTGGCCATCGAGGAAGCCGATTGCCCCGTGGTCGGCACCTTTCACACGTATTTCGACAAGTCCAAGGGCTACTGGCTCTTCAACAGGGCCTTCCAGAACCGCCTGGATATGTTGAGCGCAGCCATCTGCGTCTCCCATTCCACAACGGTGGCGCTCGAGCGCTACTTCAGCGCGCCCTGGCAGATCATCCCGAACGGCATAGATACGGACGTTTTCCATCCAAGTGTGGCCGCCCCGCCCGCTATCAGGAAGGATGTGCCTTCCATCCTGTTTCTGGGCCGGTTTGATCCGCGCAACGGACTGACAACCCTGATCGAGTCGTTCCGCAAGGTGAAGGGGCGTCGGCGCCAGGCCCAGTTGGTGGTGGTTGGCGACGGGCCGCTTCGCGAGCACTACTACAAGCAGGCCAACGGCGACACGGATATCACATTTGTGGGAGCCGTGCTCGAAGGTCGGCCCAGCTACTATGCACACAGTTCGATCTACGCCTGCCCCACTACCAAGGCGTCATTCGGCATCACGCTGCTCGAATCCATGGCCTGCGAAACGCCCATCGTCTGCTCGGACATTCTGGGCTTCCAGGACGTGGTGGTGAATGGCAGAGAGGCCCTGATGACGCCAGCCAGCGACCGGGAAGCGCTTGCCGATGCGCTCGTGCAGTTGCTGGATGACGAGGGCCTCCGCATCCAGCTTGGCACCACGGGTCGCTACGAGAGCATGAAGTACAGCTGGCCCCGCGTGACGTCGCAGGTGCTGGACGTCTACCACACCGTGATGGGACGCGTCGCGATCTCGCTATGATCGGCGCGGTTGCCGTCGGCCTGGCCGCCGCGGGGTTGGCCGCGCACGGTACGTGGCATCGCAATTCGTGGGTCTTCGGGTCGGTGCTCAACCGACTTCCGGGCAGCGACCATGTCGTAAGCATCACCTTCGACGACGGGCCCAATCCGGTCGCGACTCCGCTCATACTCGACACCCTCAAGGCGACCGACGTCCACGCGACGTTTTTCGTGCTGGGTCGCCACGCCGACCGATGGCCACACCTGGTGCGCCGCATGGCGGACGAAGGCCACCAGATCGGCAATCACGGCTACTACCATCGCAAGCTGCACCGCCGCACGCCGGCCTACGTGCGCGACGACCTTACGCGCGGCGTGGACGCCATCCAGCGCGCGTGCGGGGTGACGCCGCGTCATTTTCGCGCTCCGCACGGTTTTCGCAATCCCTGGGTGACGCCCATCGCCCGCTCCCTGGGCGAGCGCACGGTTGGATGGTCGCTCGGCGTGTGGGATTCTGCGAAGCCGGGCTCGGCCGTGATCGTCAGACGGACGCTCGACGGAATGCGTGCAGGGTCTATCTTGCTCCTGCACGACGGTGATGGATACGATGCCGAAGGGGATCGTACTCAAACTGCTGAAGCACTGCCACAGATCATCGCGGGCCTGCGCGCCCGCGGCTTTCGCTTCGTGACGCTGCCCAACTAACAGGACCGGGATGAATCAAAAGGTCTCCCACGCCCTTCGTATCGGGCTCACGCTGCTCATCATCGCGATGCTGGTCGCGTTCGCCACCAAGGTGAACTGGCACAGCATCTGGGCATCCATCCGCACGACGTCGCGGTCCATGTTGCTGGCCGCCGCGGTCGTGAACATCCTGTCCATCGTGGTGAAGGGGATTCGGTGGTGGGTGTTCCTGCGCCCGATCGGGGCCAAGTCCCTGCCCCTCGCGCTCCGCGCCACGTTTGCAGGGGCGGGCCTGAACAATGTGCTCGTGGCCAATGGTGGCGAGGCCGCACGCGTGGTGTTCGTGTCGCGAAGCGCACACATCACCAGCGCCAAGGTGGTGGCGACGCTGGCGCTCGAGCGCCTGTTCGAGCTGGTAGGGTACGTAGTGCTGCTCTCCCTTGCGGCCACGTTTCTCGACTTGCCACAGCCCATCGATCGCATCAAGCCATTTGCGATTGCCGCTTTGGTGGGGATGGGTGCCCTGCTCATGTGGCTGCTCAAGCGTCCGGATGTGGTCGAGACGGTGGCGGGTCCCAAGCCGGCCACATGGCAGGGGCGGCTCAAGCGCTACGGGTCGCGGTTCGTGGGAACCATCGCCGCGGTATCGAGCGGTCCGCGCTTCATCGCCGCATTGCTCTTGAGTGTCCTGGCGTGGGGCCTTCAGGTGGCGACGTACCAGATGACGGCGCGCGCCGCGAACTTCCCCATGTCCACCGTGGCGACCATCGCCGCGCTGCTGCTCGTCAACCTCGGCTTCCTGTTCCGCCTTACTCCCGGCAACGTTGGCGTGTTCCAGACAGCGTACGCTGCGGCCGCTGTGGCGTTCGGCCTGGACAGGAACCAGGCGATCGCCGTTGCCCTGCTCATCCAGGCGCAGCAGATCCTGCCCGTCACCTTGCTCGGCGTGGCGCTGGCGCCGGAGTTCATCTTCAAGGCGCAGAAGCGGCGCGTCGCGGATGCGCCAGGTGAACTGCCCAGTCTGTCGCGCGATGCCCGGGGCAATGACACGCCGGCTGATCCGCCGGCCTGACCGTTTGTCGTTCTGGGGGGAGGGGAGGGACTGCCTGGTAGTTGGCCCTCCAGCAGGTCCGGTCGCGCGGTTCCGTGCGC
>JACMOE010000601.1 GCA_014378185.1 Gemmatimonadaceae bacterium
GGATGCTGGCGGGCGGTGGCCCAGACGAGGTCCAGTCAGGAGTTCCCTCCGGTCCGCGGTGAACTTCCCCTCACAGCGTGCGTGATACGCCCGACGCTATTCGAGCTGCGCGGAAATCATCATGTGAGCATGCACATCTCACGCAATTCGGCCCTTCGGTCGTGCCGCCCGTGACGGGGACACCGGTGTACCCGCGCATCATCCAGGGCGGTATGGGAATCGGTGTGTCTGGCTGGCAACTGGCGCGTGCCGTGTCTCGCCTCGGTCATCTCGGCGTGGTCTCCGGTACCGCCGTGGACACGGTGCTGATCCGCCGCCTTCAGGATGGCGACGAAGGAGGGCACGTGCGACGCGCGATGGCCGCATTTCCGGTCGCCGGCGTGTCCGACGATCTGGTGCGCAGGTTCTACCTGCCGCCCGGAGCACGCGGAAACGCACCGTACAAGCTGTTGTCCATGTTCAGGCGGGTGGCCAGCCTCGGACGCCAGGAGGTGGCGATGATGGCCAACTTCGTCGAAGTCTGGCTTGCGAAGGAAGGTCATGACGGGGTGGTCGGCATCAACCTGCTCACCAAGGTGCAGATGCCCAACCTGCCGTCGCTCTACGGGGCGATGCTCGCGGGAGTGGACTACGTGCTCATGGGCGCCGGCATTCCACGCGAGATCCCCGGCCTGCTCGACGCGCTGTCGGAGCATCGTGAGGCGAGACTCAAGCTGGATGTGGAAGGACCCGCCGGCGCGGGGCCGGACGAGCTGGTGTTCACGCCGCGCGATCACGCCATCGAGGATCGTACGCCACTTCGTCGGCCGCTGTTCGTGCCCATTGTGTCCGCGAGTTCGCTCGCGACGACACTGGCGCGCAAGGCCAGCGGCAGGGTCGACGGATTCATCGTCGAAGGTCCGACGGCCGGCGGGCATAACGCGCCCCCACGAGGGCAGCCGCTCTTCTCGGCCGACGGAGAGCCCCTGTACGGCGAGCGGGACATCGTGGACCTCGGCAAGATCAGCGAGCTGGGCCTTCCATTCTGGCTCGCGGGCGGGGCAGGCACGCCCGAAGGCTTGCGCGCTGCGCTCGCGGCCGGAGCGGCCGGCGTGCAGGTGGGGACGCTGTTCGCGTATTGCGACGAATCGGGATTTGCCCCGGAACTCAAGTCGCGCGTGCTCGCCGGCATCGCCGATCGAAGCGTGCGCGTGCGCACCGATCCGCGCGCGTCGCCAACGGGCTATCCCTTCAAGGTCGTCCAGATGGGAGGACTCGAGCAGCAGGACGATCGCCGGCAGCGCAACTGTGACCTCGGATATCTTCGCACGGCCTATCGCACGGAGGAGGGCAGGCTCGGATATCGTTGCGCCGCCGAGCCGGTTGCGGATTACGTGGCCAAGGGTGGTGACGTTGCGGACACCGTGGGGCGGCGATGTCTCTGCAACGCCCTGACGGCGAACATTGGCCAGCCCCAGCACCGCGACGCGGGAGAGGAGCTGCCTCTACTCACCAGTGGTGACGACCTCGTGTCGCTGGACACCTTTGCCCAGGGCCGCGCGCGCTACTCCGCGGCGGACGTCGTGGACTACCTCAGTGGCGTACCTGCTTGCTCGTGACCGCCGCAGCGTTGATAGTGGCGAGTCATTGCTTGTTGCTCAGGAGCACGATCACCGGTCCTCCGTTCGCGTTGAGGCCAAACCGGTTCGTCGCGTCGTTTACGTCGAGGTACCGGATTTCGTAAAGAGACGCGAGGCCGAGCGTGGGAAAGGAGGCGAGCTGGCTGGTGGGCTGTAACGGACCATAGTCCAGTGAAATCTGGAGGGTGCCCGCCGTGGCATTGCTGAAACTCTGCGGGCCAGTGGTGCGAAAGAAGGTCGGTCGCAGGTAGCGAATGGCCCGCTCCGTGTCCATGCTCCGCAGGATGGGATCCTGCAGCTCTTCATTCGAGATGACGTACGGTCGTACGGCAGGTCGCGGGGCCGTGTCGGGAGTCACCGATGGACCTGCACAGGAGGCCGTGATCATCAGTAGCGCGGCGAGCAAGCGGCGGGTAGCATCCATGGTATACCTCGACTGCGAAGCGCGAGACTGCAATGTCGGGCGGTGTCTGCACCCGATCGGGCCTCACAGGATCTTGCGCAAGGGCCACCAGTTCGGCAAGGCGCAAGGTTGTTGCCTGGCCCCCACCCCTAGCTCGTTTTTCACGGTTGTTGACCAGACTCACGCGCTCCGTACAGGGCGAGTCGCGCATGCTGCACGCCATCCAGGGGCGGGCGTTCACCTACTTCCTCAGGGAAACCAACCTGGCCAACGGGTTGGTGGCCGACACCTCCAGTTCGGGTGCGCCGTCCAGCATTGCGGCGGTGGGACTCGGGCTCACGGCCTGTCCGGTTGCGGTGGAGCGCGGATTCATGTCGCGACGCGACGCCGTGACGCGCACGCTCGCCACGCTGCGATTCTTCTGGGGTAGCAAGCAGGGGCGCGAGCCAGACGCCACGGGCTACAAGGGCTTCTACTACCATTTTCTGGACCTCCACACCGGAGCTCGCGCCTGGAAATCCGAGCTCTCGACCATCGACTCCGCGCTCCTGTTCGCAGGCATGCTCGCCGCCGCGGCATTCTTTACCGGGGATCGGCCCGCGGAGCGCGAGATCCGCGATCTCGCGCATCGCCTGTACGAGCGCGCCGACTGGAACTGGGCGTGCAATGGCGGTACGACGGTGACGCATGGGTGGAAGCCAGGCCGCGGATTTCTCGCACACCGGTGGCGCGGCTACGACGAGGCACTCCTGCTCTATGTCCTCGCACTCGGTGCGCCCACGCATGCCATCCCCGCCGCATGCTATGACGCGTGGGCGAGCACCTACCAGTGGCGTACGATCTTCGACACGTCCTACCTGCACGCTGGCCCGCTGTTCATTCATCAACTGTCCCACGTGTGGCTCGACTTTCGTGGCATTCGGGACGCGTTCATGCGCGAGCACGACAGTGATTATTTCGAGAACAGCCGCCGAGCGACCGTGGTACAACAGCAGTACGCCATCCGGAATCCGCGCGGCTTTCAGGGATACGATGCATTCTGCTGGGGGATAACGGCCAGCTGCGGGCCCGGCAACAGCACGCGCACGGTGGCCGGCGTGCGACGAAAATTTCATGGGTACCGCGCGCGCGGCGTGCCCGATGGCCCGGACGATGGCACGCTCGCCCCATGGGGCGTGGTGGCCTCGCTGCCATTTGCACCGGACATCGTGTTGCCCAC
>JACMOE010000602.1 GCA_014378185.1 Gemmatimonadaceae bacterium
GCATCCTTCGCGGCCGCAACGATGGCGCGGCTGTCGGCAAGGGAGCGCAGGTACAGCACACGGCTGCCGCTCGCGGCGGGGGTGGGCAGGTGAATCGGATCTGCTCCCGTTGCCAGGAGCAGCGCGCCGAAGTCGTGCGTGGCGCCATCGTCGAGCGTTACGCGCTTGCTGGCGACATCGATTTTCATGACGCGCTTGCCGAGCACCATGGTGATGTCGTGCGACTCGTAGAACTCGGGCGTGCGCAGCGGAATCCATTCCTCGGGCGCGCTTCCGGCGAGATAGTCCTTCGAGAGGTTGGGCCGATCGTACGGCACTGATTCCTCGCTGCCGATCATCGTGACCGCGCCGGTGTAGCCTTCGCGCCGCAACATCTCGGCGGCGGCGTTGCCCGCGGCGCCCGTTCCCACAATGATGATCGAGGCAGGGGCCGTATCAGTGGTGCGCGCGATCGGTTGTGCTTCAACGAATAGTTCGTCAGCACCGATCTCGCTGGTGACGTGCACCATGGTGCCTCGCCGTTCCACGGTCCATCGGGCGACGGGCTTGAGCGCGGGCGCACGGAGTGCCTCTCCGGTGCGCAGGCTGAAGCAGGCGTGGTGCCATGGGCAGCGGACCGTGTCGCCAACGAGCAGCCCGTCGCCGAGTGGGGCGCCGTAGTGTGTGCACGTCGCGCCAACGGCGAAGATCTCGTCGGCCTGTCGCGCGAGGAGGACCGGCTTGCCATTTGCGTGGCCAGCGAGCATGCCGCCATCCGCGAGGCTTGCAAGCGGGATTCCCTGCGTGAAATCCGGACCGGTGAGTTCTGCGGGTTCGTCGCTCATGATGTCTCTTGGCGCAGTGGTGGTGATACTTCGCTTACTGGAGAGTCGTGAGTCGTCGGTGCGCAGTCAGTCCAGTTTACCGGTTGACCGCGGGCTGATCCTTCGACTGCTGTCACTACCTCACCGGAAACTGTCGAACCCGTGAGTCGTGACTGCTGTTTGTTCATGGTCACGTCCGCACACTATGGCTCTCGCCTCGGAAGCGGTCGCCCCGCCAGCGCCCCCGTGTAAACGCCCTCGCTCACGGCCACCACACCATTTACCAGCACATACCGCATGCCCGTGGCGAGCAGCGTCGGCTGCTGATACGTCGCCCGATCGCGCACGGTACCCGGGTCGAATGCAATCACATCGGCGAATTTTCCTTCCGCCAGCATGCCACGATCCACAATCCGCAACGTCTCGGCCGCGAGCCCGCTGGATGAGCGCACCGCCTGCGGCAGCGACAACAGCGGCTTCTCATACACAAACTCGCGCAGCTTGCGCGAAAAGGTGCCGAACTTGCGCGGATGCCCGCTCGAACCATCCGAACCCGTCATCACGAACGGTTGCACCATGAATGTCTCGAGATCCGACTCCTTCATGTTGAACGAAGCGACGCTGGCGTCGCCGGCAAGGATGATCTGGAGCGCCGCCTCGATGGACGCAACATGCCGAGCCGTGGCAACCTGCTGTAGCGTGCGGCCGAGAATGCTCGTGTCACGAGTGGAGCTGATGAGCAGCGATGCCGCCCCGCCGCGCCGCACGAGGTTGCGCTCCATTTCGCCCACGAGGCGTGCCTTGATTGTCGCGTCAGCGACACGAGCACGCAGCGAGTCGCGCCCGCCCACCTCCGCCCAGCGGGGCAGCAGCGACGCTCCCACGCTCGTGCCCGACGCGAGGTAGGGATACTGGTCTGCCGTGACGTCAATCCCCCCGGCACGAGCGGCCTTGATGATGGCAACGATAGAGTCACTCTGGCCCCAGACATCGGTACCGAGTGCCTTGATGTGCGAGATGTGCACGGGAAGGTGCGCCTCGCGAGCGATGCGGATCGTCTCGTTCACCGAACCCACCACGCCAGTGGGCGTGTACGAGCCTTCGTCGCGCATGTGCGAATCGTAGATGCCGCCGTACCGCGCCGCGACCTTCGCGAGCTCGATGACTTCCTCGGTGGGCGCGTAATTGCCGGGTGCGTAATACAGGCCCGTGGACATCCCGATGGCGCCTTCGCGCATGCCGCGCGCCACGATGGCCCGCATCGAGTCGAGTTGCGCCGGCGTGGGCGTCGCGTCCGACATGCCGAGCACGGCGCCGCGCACCGCGCCCTGCGGCACGTAGAGAGCCGCGTTTGTTCCGATGCTGTCCGTGGCCCACGCGCGCAGCCGCCGGCCGATCTCGATGGTGCCGCCCCCGTCGTTGTTCGTAACGACCGTGGTGACACCCTGCATGAGGTACTCGACGTTAGCGCGCCGATCTCGGCTGGACAGGTCCTCGAGCGTGTGGCTGTGCGGATCGATGAAGCCGGGGGCGACGACGAGGCCCGTGGCGTCGATCGTGCGCACGCCAGTCACGTGCGACGCCACCGCGTTCCCGACGAATACGATGCGATCCGCCGAGATGCCCACGTCGGCACGGCGCGCCGGTGCGCCCGTTCCATCCACCACGGTGCCGCCGAGGATGATCACGTCCACCTGCCGGTTCTGCGCATGCAGTGCCGGTAGGCAAAGCACCACGGACCAGAGGGCGAGCGTGAGCGATCTGCGATTCATGGCTGGCTTTGCGGCACGCCGTCAGGGCTCGGAGGCAGGTTGCCGAACGATGGGGTCCATGAGTTCGGAGCGTTCCACGGGCCGCAACAGCACGTCGATGGCGAGCCACACCACGCGCGACACGGGGAACAGGATGATCATCACGCCGAGCAGCGCGACAGGAATGGCGTATTGCAGGAACGACC
>JACMOE010000603.1 GCA_014378185.1 Gemmatimonadaceae bacterium
CAGGCCGGTCTCTCGAACGTCGTGATCGTGGCCGTCACCGGATACGGTCAAGCGAGCGACCGCGAACGCTCACCGAGAGCAGGGTTCGACCATCATCTGCTGAAGCCCGTGGACCTGAAGGCACTGCAGAGTATCCTCGATGTCGTCGTGCACTGACAGCGAGGGATCGCCTGATGCGCTGCCCGCATCGACGACTCCGATGGCGAACTCTTCGTGCGTGTGTTTTCCGAAGACTTAAGAAAAATAAGTGGCTTCGAGAATCTCGGTGTCGGCGAGATACGGAACGCGGGCGAAACGGATCTGATCGCGGCGGTTACTGGTCATGATGCAGTTGAAGTCAGCGCGGCGCGCGCGGGTTCCGGCGTGCGCACGCCGAAGCTACAGGGCAATCGCGAGGTGAACGACGGACACGAGAACGGTGATCCCCTTTGCGCTGTGGGCCGGACGGGAAACGGCAAATCACCACAAGACCCGGGTAGCGAACAGACGATGAGTCTCCTCCCGCCGCGACGAGGGGCGGATCGTGGGTTCGGCGTCCCTCGTGATCGACGCGGCACGCTCCCCGGTGTGCCGTCCGTCGGCCTGTCAGGCATGCCCGACAGGCATGCCCGACAGGCCGCATCGAAACCGGGGACGGCGGCGTTGCCGCTGGGTCCACCTTGAATAGATCTCATCGAGCGGCGGTGGTCCCGGCCGCCCCACATCGAGGAAGACATGGCTCCGCTCCACCCAGATTCGCACTTCACAGATGGCGCTGAAGAGAAGCGCGCGCGGACCCGCGACGCGGAAGCGGCGGCGAGCATACAAGGCAAGCTGATCGGCGGAATCTGCGTCGGCACCTTTCTCTTCATCGCCACCGTCGTCACGCTCGGGTCCCGGCCTGCGCAGATCACGCTGACCTCGGCGGCGTTGGCTGTGCGAGCCGCTGGATACAGCGCGGAGATCGTACGAGGTAACATCGACAGTGTGCGACTGACGACGCAGCTGAACGGTCTCGGATCAAAATTGAACGGTTTTCAGTTTGGGAATGCGTACGCGGGGCTGTTTACGATGCGGCCGTTTGGAAAGGTCCGACTCTTCGTGAATGCGAGCCGGCCGCCGTATGTGACCATCTTCTCGCGCGAAGGCGTGGTCGTGGTCAATGCCGATAGCCCCGCCGCCACGCAGCGACTGTTCACTGCCCTGGATGGCGCCGGTACCAGGGTGGCCATACCATGAGTGCCACGCGGTTTCGCTCCCGCATTGACGCGGTCATCGGGCTGGTGTTGCTGTCGCCGATCTGTGTCATGGTCTACCTACTCATCGCCGGGCGGCGAGACGGCGTGGGGACGCCGACGCTCGTCGTCGTGTCACTCGCTGCGGTCGTCGCGCTGTTCGGCTGGATCGTGCTCGACACGTCGTACGAGGTGACGGAGCGTGATTTACTCGTCCGCAGTGGTCCTCAGCGTTTTCGGGTTCCTCTCGCGACCATCCGCCGGGTCCGCCGTAGCCACACGTTGCTTGCCGCGCCAGCGTTGTCTCTCCGTCGACTGGAGATCGATCACGGCTCGGGTGGCTTAGCTGTCATTTCACCAGACCGGGAGCACGAGTTTCTCGCGGTGCTGCGCGAACGGATCCCGTCGATTGACCTCACCAGCCTCGCCCATGCGTGATTACATCAGAGTCATTACCGCGCTCCTGTGCGTCATCGCCAGTGCCGTTGCCGGCGTGGCGCAGCCCGTCCATGCGCACACAACCGAGGCGGTGACGCTCACGACGTCAACTGGCGTCCTAGCCTGAGCGCTCCAGCACACGCCTGGTGCCGGCGATTATCCGCTCGCGCTCGTCATCGCAGGCTCCGGCCCGACCGACCGCAACGGGAACTTCGTCGGCATGCCCTCTGGATCGAACGCATACTGACTGCTCGCGGACAGCTTGGCCGCACACGCTATTGAGACCTTGCGGTACGACAAGCGCGGCAAAGCCGCGCGTGCGTCAGAGCGCGCGCTGCGATTCGAGACGGCAGCAACGGACGACGCGGGATGGGTGTCGCAAGCACGCGCGGACCGGCGCTTCTCAAGCAGTGTGATTCTCCTCCACAGCTGTCGACGGACGGAGGCGACGCATGGCGCAAAGGCAGGCGAGCTCCGCCATGATGAACAATTCTCGCCAACCAGGCTTCGGCGGGGGAGGAATCAGCCCCGCCGGAGGCTGGTTGGAATCCGGGCC
>JACMOE010000604.1 GCA_014378185.1 Gemmatimonadaceae bacterium
CGCCGTGGCCGTAGTGGCCGTCGCGAGTCACGCCGCTTCTCCGCGCCGCGTGCGAGATAATGCATCTCGCCAGCACGACCCGCGCTGATCCAGTCGTCGAATGCGTCCGCCGTTTCCGCGGGTCCCAGTGCTGTAATGCCGGCAAGGTCGAACCCGAGTGCATACGCATGCGCCTTCGCCAACTGCGCCATCGCTGCTGCCGAGTGCGACGCGGCGCCCGCATCCACCGTGCGGTCGATCACGGCTCCCGCACCGCCCACCGCGCATATCGCTCCACATCTTCCACGGGCGGCGTGATGTCCTCGTCGCCGTACGCGGTGTACATGCGCCAGCGGACATAGTCCACCGCCGGCAGTGGCAGGAACGGAGGGCGGCGATACCAGCCCCGACGCCGAAAGCGCCACGCGACACGCAACAGCGCCGCACCAGTTGCCGGATGGCGCAGCGCGCGCATCGCGAGCCGGATCGAAAGGCGGGTCCACTGCATGCCCGAAACTTGGCGTGCCGCAAGCCGCCGAACAACTCGGTCCTGCATCTGCGGCTGGCGGAAACGACCCGCCCGCGTGAGGTTCAAGCAGAACGTCTCCTCAACGTGCCGACGACATGAACGTGCTGCTGCTGGGCGCAACGGGAATGGTAGGGCAGGGAGTGCTGCGCGAATGCCTCCTCGCGAGCGACGTCCTGCGCGTCACCACGCTGGGGCGGACTGCGACCGGGCAGACGCACGCCAAGCTGGATGAGCTGGTCCACGCCAGCCTCTACGACCTCTCACCAATCGAGTCGCGACTCACTCCCTACGACGCCTGCTTCTTCTGCCTCGGTGTGTCCTCAGCGGGCATGTCGGAGCAGAAATACACGGTCGTCACCCATGACCTCACCCTGTCGGTCGCGCGGACTCTCGCGCGGCTCAACCCCGGCATGACGTTCGTGTACGTCAGTGGAATGGGTACCTACACGACGGAGCACGGACGTTCCATGTGGGCCCGCGTCAAGGGCCGCACGGAGAACGCGTTGCTCCGCCTGCCGTTCAAGGCGGCATTCATGTTCCGGCCCGGCGCCATCATGCCCATGCACGGCGTGCGATCGAAGACCGCACTCTATCGCGCGGCGTACGTCGTGCTCACGCCGCTCTATCCGCTCATCAAGCGGCTCTCTCCAAACGCCGTGACCACGAGCGAGCAGGTGGGCCGAGCCATGCTTCAGGTCGCGCGGCACGGCTATCCCGACCCGGTGCTCGAAACGGCCGACATCAACGCCCTGTAATCGACGGCTGGAGAAATGACTCGCCGTCCATGCACACTGGGGGCGCAACGCCGAGTGCCGTTAGCGCGCTCGCGAAGATGTCCGTGGTGCGTCGTGGCGTGCGAGCCACGGGCCGGTTGGTGAGCAGGGGAACGCGCATATGATCGCGATGCAGACCGCCGTGCGCGCTCGCATGCGGAATGGGCTCGTAGCGCGCACGAAAGTCCCAGCCTGGCGCGGCCGAGAGGATGATGTCGCCCGCCCGTGACGACGCGGCGAGGGTCGCGATCTGGACCAATGCGTCGGGATAGGTGCTCGCGCACGTCGCGTCGTGGGTCTCGTTCGCGGTGCCCGTCACGTCGTCGCCGTAGCCGAGCGGATCTCCGGTTGTGCGCATGTAGCGGTACGAATCGCCTTGGTGGATGACTACAGCACTTCCGCGCGCGCCGCCTCGTACCTCGCACTCACTCGACGATCGAGGCAGCAGCAGCAGGTCCACCGATGCACGCGCGAGGAGAAGCTCCACCAGCGGCGACCACCGTGCCTCGAGTGCCCCCCACCATGGCCGCTCGCGCCGACGCGGCTCGAGATAGAGGTGTGCCATCGCGTTCCCGCTCACCATCACAGCCACGTCGGGCGACACGCCGATCGCCCACGGGTGCGCCACGGTGCGCGCTCCCGTGCTAGCCACCAGGCCCGCGAGATCCTCGTGCGTGTGCACGGCCGAATGACCGTGATCACTCACGACCCACAACTGCATCTCGTCCCAGTACCCACCACGCTCGGCGTCCGTGCGGATCTGCGCCGCGGTCGCATCCACGATCGCCAGCGCCTCGCGCACTGCGGGGCTCTCGTGCCCACGCGCATGCGACGTCTTGTCCACGCCCGCGAGTGCCGCGAACACGAAGTCCGGGCGGTCGTCGCGAATGCAACGCGGAATCGTGTCGAACACCTCGCGATCGATGTCGAGCCACCCCTCGGCACGTCCTCGAAAATGCGTGATCCCCACGCGCAGCGCGGACTTCGCCGTGAGCGTGCCGTGCCGGCGCGATGGGGCAAGGCCCCGCGTCACCACGCTCAGCGCGCCAACGCTGTTGGGCACAAGTTCGAAAATCGTGGGCGCCGTCACGTCCAGGTCGCCGTCGAACTGAGTGAACTGCATGCCAACGTAGCTGCGCGCGTAATCGGGCCAACGGCACCGCGTACGCGACCTGTCGTACCACCGGATGCCCGGCACGCCCACCGCGCCGGGAAAGCGGCCGAGCAGGAACGGGATGTAGGCCGGCCCGGTGACGGACGGAAAGACGCTCGTGATCGCGTGCAGTCCCCCCTCGTCGCGCAGTCGACGCAGCGCGGGCAAGTCGTGCAAGTCTCCCCCGAACGCATCGTACCGCGCTCCATCGGCGACGAGCACGACTACGGACATGTGCGACAACAACTCGGCATGGGCGAACACAAGCGAGGCGGACCGGGGAGGGCAAGCGAGCGGTCGCCATCGTCGTGCCGGTCCACCGCTGGCGCGCCGGCCTGTCGAGTGTGTACACTCACCAATGGCCACACGAAAACGGAGCACGCCCTCCAGGAATGCGCAGGGCGCCAAGCCTGCAAAGGCAACCAAGGCAACCAAGGCAACCAAGGCAACCAAGGCAACCAAGGCAACCAAGGCAACCAAGGCAACCAAGGCAACCAAGGCAACCAAGGCAGCCAAGGCAACCAAGGCAACCAAGGCAACCAAGGCAACCAAGGCAGCCAAGGCAACCAGGGCGACCACGGTGCCCAGGTCCGCCAAATCCTCCAGCTCCACCGAGGCGGCGGGACCCGGACTTAAGGTCGGCACGCAATCGCCGCGCACCGCGACTGGCAAGCGAAGCAATCCCGCTCGTCTCGCTGTCGCGCAGGCCGAGGCGCAGGAAGGACTGCGGGAGCGCACCGAGGAGGGGCATCGCGCGGCAGGCAGGACGCCGCCGTCGCAGAAATCCAACCAGCGCAGCGCAGGCGCCGTGCGGAAAATCGACGACGACATCCGCGACTTCATCGGTCCGGTGACGGAAGACGAGAAGCTCCTCCAGGCGCCGCACACCGGAGGCGCGCAGCAGGCCAAGGACTTTCGCGCCACGGATACCTGGCGCGTGATGCGCATCATGGGCGAGTTCATCGAAGGCTTCGACAACCTCGCAAAGGTCGAGCGCGGCGTCTCCATCTTCGGCTCCGCGCGCACCGCGCCCGACGATCCGCAGTATCTCGCTGCGCAGGAAACGGCGCGACTGCTTGCCCTCGCCGGTTTTTCCATCATCACCGGCGCGGGGCCGGGCATCATGGAGGCCGCGAACAAGGGTGCCAAGGATGGCGGCGGCCGGTCCATCGGCTGCAACATCGAGCTCCCCTTCGAACAGGGCGCCAACCCGTACGTGGACACGCTGGTGAACTTCCGATATTTCTTCGTCCGCAAGACGATGTTCATCAAGTACTCCAGCGCCTTCATCATCTTCCCCGGCGGATTCGGCACGCTCGACGAGGCATTCGAAGCGCTGACTCTCATCCAGACCGGCAAGATCTACCAATTTCCGGTCATCCTCTTCGGCCGCCACTACTGGGCAGGGCTCTTGCGCTGGCTCCAGTCCCGCGTGCTGGCCGAGCGGAAGATCTCGACGGGCGACATGGATCTCATGTTGCTCACGGACGATCCCGCCGAAGCAGCGCGAGCGGTAATCGATGCGTACAACGCCGTGAACCCGAAATGACTACCGGACGGATGTCGTCCTGAGCGAAGCGAAGGACCTGCTTTTTGCCCGATCCTCTCATCAACCGCACACGCACCATGGCAAGCAAGAAGAGCACGACGAACAAGGA
>JACMOE010000605.1 GCA_014378185.1 Gemmatimonadaceae bacterium
CTGAGGGTGTCGAGGTCGCGGCCAGGTTTTACGTAGAGGTGTGCATTGCCCTGCGCGAAGAGGTCCAGTGCGCTGCCGAAGCGCCGGCTGGAGCGGCGCGCACCTTTCGCGAGGACGCTGCGCACCCCGCCGTCACGGGTGACGAGGCGCAGGATGCGTGAGGATTCGAGGTAGTCGAACGAGTGGAGGACGATGGCGTCTGTCGCGAGGATTGCCATTCACGAAAGATAGCCACGCGGAGAGCAGGTCCTTCGCTTCGCTCAGGACGACAGACATCGCTCAGGACGACGAATGGCGCTCAGCGGCCAGGGCGGCGGCGAGCTGCTCCTTGAGCGCCGCGCGGTGGCTGGGGTAGGCCGCGGCATCCAGTGTCGTGTCGCCGCGCTCCATGCCTGCATCGAGCTGTGCGATGGCAGCGATGAGGGATTCACTTGCCCGTTCGCGCGGTACCACGCGGCCTGGGGCAGCAACCCGTCGGCCAACGAGCGCGCGCGCAAGTGCGCCGGCCATGACCACCACGATGAGCGCGGCCACGCCGATCAGCACCTTGGTGCGCGTGCCTTCAGCGGTGAGCGGCACGGTGACGCGAACCTGGGAACCGGCGGGGACGTCCTGCGCGAGGAACCGCTTGAACGTGCGTCCACCCGTGGTGGCCGCCGCCATCGAGCGCAGTCCGGCGCCAGTGACCTGCGCGCCCGGCTCCTCGGCCAGCACCTCGAGCACGACGGTGGGGGCTTCGAGTGCGACGGTGAGCGGAAAGACGCCCGGGGGCAGCGTATAGGAGTAGCTGATCTGCTTGACGCCGGGCCCGAACGGAGCGAGGAGCACCACGCGGTCGCCGCGGGGCACCAGCGCGCCCGCCGAGACATCGCCCTCACCGGCAGCGAAGTTCGCCGCGCGGCCCGGCAGGATGCCGGTCCAGACGGGAGTCAGCGAATCGCGTCCGACGACCGTGACCGTGGTGTCGTTCGACAGCTCCCACACTTCCACGATGTTGCGCAGGCCATCGGGGCGCGGTCCGCTGACTACCACGTGATGGCCGCGCACGTGCAGGTTCACCGCGCGCGACGTGGTGTCGAAGACGGTGATCTCTCCTTCCTCGCCGGTGGCGCGCTGACTCTTGAGCGGCGTGGTGAAATACGCGATGCCGCGATATACAGCGGCGGCGAAGTACACGGCGTCGTCCGTGCCGAGCCGGCGATAGTGAAGCGCGTAGTGGCCCGCCGCGCCAGTGCGGATGGAATCCACCGGGCCGCTACTGTCGGTTCCCACGCGGTGCAGCGTGACCATGACACCGGCAATGGGGATGTCGGTCTTCACACCGGGTGATGACACGCGCCCCGCTACCACGGCCTTGTCGCCGCCCGACACCGGACGCCGATCAGGACGCTGCGCGGCGGCGCGATCCACGGGCGCGAGAAGCGCAATCAGCGTCGCAAGGGCAGCCCCCGCCCACAGTAATCGACTACGGAGTGAACTTGCCAAAATCTTCAGGACGCAGTGTTTCGAGGTAGCGCTTCAACTGATCCGCCGTGAGTTCGGCATCGAAGTCATCGGTGCTCGCCCCGTCCTGGAAGCTGGAGGAGAAGTCGGGGACATCGTCCTCGTCGTCCGCGTCGTCACCTTCTGTACCGCTGTCGTCGCCCGGATCGGCGAGCAGTTCTTCGGCAGCGTAGATCGGTGCGGCAAGTCGCAAGGCGATGGCGATGCTGTCCGAGGGTCGGGCGTCGATGGTGACGATTTCGCCCGCGTGCTGGAGGTGCAGTTCCGCGAAGTAGGTGCGCGCTTCAACGCGCGTGATGTTCACGTGCAGCAACCGTGCGCCCATGCCAACGATGAGGCTGCGCACCAGGTCGTGCGTGAGCGGCCGTGCGTGCTTGACGTTGTGCATGTGCAGCACGATGGACTCCGCCTCGGGCTGGCCGATCCAGATGGGCAGGAGGCGGACACCGTCCTTCTCCTGCAGGACCACCACGTGGGAATTCGACGAGCTGTCGAGGCCGAGTCGCGAGACGAAGACTTCGATCATGCCGCAATCTACCCCGGGTGGGGCGCGGAGGTTACCGCACCCGCACCCGGAGCCTTCCTATTTATCCACGCGCGCGGCGCGCTTGAGCGCCGCGGCCTTGTCCGTCCGTTCCCAGGTGAACAGCGTGGCTGCATTGCGTCCGCTGCCCACCTTCTGCGGCGTGCGCCCGAAGTGACCGTAGGCGGCCGTCGCGCCGTAGATGGGCTTGCGCAGATCGAGCGCCGACGTGATGCCCTTGGGCGTCAGGTCGAAATTGGCCTTGACGGCATCCAGGATGCGGGCCTCGGGGACGGTGGCCGTGCCGAACGTATCGACCCGAATGGACACGGGCTCCGCCACGCCGATGGCGTACGCCACCTGCACCTCGCAGCGCCGCGCCAGTCCGGCGGCCACGATGTTCTTGGCCACCCAGCGCGCCGCATAGCAGGCGGAGCGATCGACCTTGGACGGGTCCTTGCCGCTGAACGCGCCGCCGCCGTGACGGCCCATGCCGCCGTAGGTATCCACGATGATCTTGCGGCCGGTGAGGCCGGCATCGCCCTGCGGTCCGCCGATGACGAAGCGGCCCGTGGGATTGATGTGGTACTTGATCTTCTTCTGGCGCAGTTCCTTGGGGATGGACGCTTCGATCACGTCACTGATGATCGCCTTGCGAAGCCTGGTGTTGTTGATGCTCTCCGCGTGCTGCGTGCTGATGACGACCGTGTCCACGGCCACTGGCTGGCCGTCCTCGTACACCACGGTGACCTGGGACTTGCCGTCGGGCCGCAGCCACTTGAGGTCACCGCTCTTGCGACGATCCGCCAGCGCCTTCGTGAGACGATGCGCGAGCATGATCGGCATGGGCATCAACTCGTCGGTTTCGTCGGAGGCGTAGCCGAACATCATGCCCTGGTCGCCCGCACCACCGGTGTCCACGCCCTGCCCGATGTCGCGCGACTGGCGGTCGATGGTGCTCATGACCGCGCAGGTGTTGCTGTCGAAGCCGAAGCCGGCGTCCGTGTAGCCGATGTTGCGGATGGTATCGCGAACGATGTCCGGCAGGTGCACGTAGGCGCTGGTCGTGATCTCGCCGGCGATGACCGCGAGCCCGGTGGTGACCAGTGTCTCGCACGCCACGCGGGCGGCGGGGTCCTGCGCGAGCAGCGCGTCGAGCACGGCGTCGGAGATGGCACCCGCGACCTTGTCGGGATGCCCTTCAGTCACGGATTCGGATGTAAAGAGACTGCGATCATGCACGTCGGGTTCCCCACTAGCAGTTGGAGAGGAAGAAAGAAGGCCCGGCACCATGCTGCCAGGCCCAAATGCCGTCGGGTGACGGCGCACGCGAAAGAAAGCGGGTCAGCCGGGTCCGGGCAACCCATCGTAGAGGTACGGCGCATCGCCGATGACGTCAGCGAGCCGCCGTGCCAGTTCGTGCCTCGCCTGCTCGGCGGTGAGAGATCGCAGCGCCGCGGACGCCGCGAGCTTCGCGTGCGCGGCGGTCACGCTTCGCACGATCTGTTTGACAAGCGGCACGGACCGCGGCGCCACGCTCATCTGTCGCACGCCGAGCCCCAGCAGGGCGAACGCCATGAGGGGCTGCGACGCCATCTCGCCGCAGACCGAGACCTCGATGTCGCCAAGGTCCGCGACCTCCACCGTGCGCTTGATGAGACGCAGCACGGCAGGGTGCAGCGGCGTGAATCGCGGTGCGAGGTTGGCATTGCCGCGATCGACGGCGAGCGTGTACTGCACGAGGTCGTTGGTGCCGATGCTGAAGAAGTCCACTTCGCGCGTGAGGGTGTCGCTCGCGACCGCCGCGGCCGGCGTCTCGATCATCACGCCGAGCGGCACATCGGCGCGGAATTCCACGCCGCGTTCCGACAGCTCGCGCGCGGCCTGATCCAGCAGCGCCCGCGCGGCGAGCACTTCCTCGAGGCTCACGATGAGCGGCAACATGATCCGGAGGTCGCCATGCACCGCCGCGCGCAGCAGCGCGCGCAGTTGCGTCTTGAACATCTCCGGTTGATCGAGGCACATGCGGATCGCGCGCCAGCCGAGAAACGGATTGGCCTCGGTGGGAAATCCGCCGATGGGCAACTTGTCGCCACCGATGTCGAAGGTGCGGATGATGACGGGGAACCCGGCAAATGCTTCCACGACGCGTCGGTAGGCGCGGTACTGCTCGTCCTCGTCGGGCATGCTGGCACGGCCCACGACGAGAAACTCCGTGCGCATGAGGCCCACACCTTCCGCGCCGCTGCGCGCGGCGGCCTCGGCTTCTTCCGGGATGTCCACATTCGCACGCAGCGTGACGCGCACCCCGTCGAGCGTGATGGCCTCGAGCGCAGCCATGTCGGCGAGCGCCGCCTCGGCGACTGCCTCCACGCGCTGGCGTTCGTGGTACGCGGCGATCTCGTCGTCGGAGGGATTGATGGCCAGCATGCCGGTGCTGCCATCGAGCACGACGCGCTCGCCGCCCTTCAGCTCTGCTGTGGCGGTGCGCAGTCCCACGATGGCCGGCAGGCCCAGCGAGCGCGCC
>JACMOE010000068.1 GCA_014378185.1 Gemmatimonadaceae bacterium
CCTGCTTGTTGCACGCGCGACCAACAACCTTGGCATGATCGCGAACATCCGGGCGCAGCGCGAGCGCGCGCTCGGCCTCTACTCCGTGGCGGTGGCGGCCTACCAGCGGCTCGGCGATGTGATGGGGCTCGCCCAATGCTATCACAACATGGCCATCACGTTTCGCGACGCGGGTGACCTCCAGCGCGCGGACGAGCACGAGTTGCGCGCCATCGAGTTCGCGCGCGAAGCGGCCAACCCCATGCTGCTCGCCCAGGCGCGGCTCGGCCGCGCGGAGGTCAGCCTGAGAAACGGTGACGCAGCCTTTGCGGAAGCGGCCGCCGTGCGTGCGGCTGAGGAGTTCGCGGCGTTGCCCGAGCCCATCCAGGAGGCCGACGCGCTGCGTCTTGTGGGCGTGGCGGCTCTCGCGCAAGGAAAGTGGGGGGTTGCCGAGTCGTCACTGGACGCAGCGCTGCTGTTGTCGCGCGAAACGGGCGGTGCGCTGGGCGAAGCGGAAATCCTTCAGGCGCGTGCGGAGCTGCACATGCGCCTGGGAAACCGTGATCGCATGCGCGAGGACGCTGTGGTGGCCATCGGAATTTTCGGCGGCCTCCAGGCGACATCCGAAGTGCGGCGATTAGGAGAATGGCTGGCCGAGCAGGATCGCGCTGCTCCAGTCTGAACCTCACTGGCGGTCGCGTGGGAGCTTCCGTCGTCAGGCCATCGCCAAGGCACGAAGGGAGCGCACCATCATGATGGTCGCGCTCCCTTCGTGGGCATGGCGGTGTCTCTGCCGGCGAGTCGTTCCTGTTTCGCGACTGGTGTGTGCACCGAGAGGACCTTCGACTCCAGCACCACCCCGTTGACGTCGTAGATGTCGAGCCTGATCTCGTCCTGGGAGTCGAGCGCTACGGGTTGCGGACTACGACAATTTGCCTTTCTGGTCTTCCGACAGTTCACTCATCGCCTTCACGCGCAAGCACGACGGGAACAACGTCGACGTCTACACCATCCGCCCCGGCGGTACCGACGCGCGCCAACTGACCACGACGCCAGCCAATGATGCGCACGCCGTCTGGACAGCCGACAGCAAGTATCTGCTGTGGAACAGCGGCATGAATGGCTTCAAGGATGAGGCGGCGCTGTACGACAACACGTTCCAGCCGTACGGCGGCATCTTCATCATGCGGGCTGACGGCACCGACAAGTGCCAGTTGACGGACAGTCCGTGTGAGGATGGAATGCCTCGCTTCGTGGCAAAGCCCGGGGCGCCGTCATGAGGCACAGTCATGGAGGTCGGGAATCGGGGCGCAGGTTTATCGACCAAACGACTGAGCGGTGAGGCCTGAGCGTTGAGGCTGCTACGTGAGCGCCTCGAGTCCAGTCAATCCGTCAACCAGAAATCTCGCTCACGTCTCCCCCCGCTACACGCCATGGACTCGCGTCCTCACGAGCCCACACACGCGTGTATCGATTATGTGCCATCGATGAGTGCCCCGTTCACCTCCACCGTCAGACGCGGCCGAAGCGCGACGATGGCGACATCAGGTCCGATTCGCCGTATGCGCAATTCTTCCGGTTCATGCGATCGAAAGCGGACGACTCCCGCCCGATGCGCTTCCAGATCCTGCGCCTTGGTGCCAAGTTGTCCATCTGGTCCGGTGAAGAGAAGCTCGTCGCTGACCAGCCGGTCGAGGGCCGAAACGTCGGCGCGGAGTTGTGCTACGCGAAGTGCCGCCTCGAGATCGA
>JACMOE010000606.1 GCA_014378185.1 Gemmatimonadaceae bacterium
CGTACGCAAGCATGTGATGCAGCAGCGAGCACTGGACCGTGCCACCGTGGTCGAGGAGCTCGGCGACGCGCTCTGGTGTCTCGCGATCGTCGCCGACACGCTGGGTGTCACGCTGTCCGATGTGGCACGCGCCAATGACGCCAAGCTCCGCGATCGGCATCCAGATGGATTCTCCGCCAGGACCTGACGTGAGCATGCCGCCGCTCTGGTGTCGAGGCGCGGCGTCGGATACAATAGTGCGTTCGTGGTACTGATGTATTCGGGATATTCCGTCTCCTGACGGAGTCGATCCGTCAACGTCAGTTGCCCCTCTCTCGCGAGGTGCCCATGCCAGCATCACTCCGCATCAACGTCGTGGTCGCTGCGCTCGCGCTCGCGACCGCCTGCGGGCCCCACCAGACTCCACTCGGCGAAGCAGCGCTTCCGGCCAGAAATCCAGACATCATCAGCCACGCGGAACTGAGCGATCCTGCCATTGCCGCCATGGATGCCCTTACGGCAATCAGGCAACTTCGGCCATCGTTCTTCCGCGACAGGGGACCGCAGACCCTGCGGTCCGGCGGCGATCCAGCCCTTGCGCCAGGTCAGGTGCGCATCTCGCAGGATTACGGACCACTGCAAGCGGTGGGCGCACTCGGTTCCATCGGCACGCGGACGCTCGTGGAGGTCCGGTACCTGAATGCGAACGACGCCACCGCGCGCTTCGGGATCAATGCCAATGGCGGTCCCGTGATCGTCGTCCTTTCATCGCTTCAATAGACCGTCGTCCTGAGGTGCTCATGATACGCACGCGACTCTGCATCGCCGCCGCTCTCGCCTTCGTGGCGGCCTGCACGAGCAACCCCACGCCCGGCGGAGATCCCGCCCCCGTATCCACCGTCACTCGCCATACCGACATCATCACGGCGGAGGAACTCGCCGATCCGTCCATCGCGGCGGTCAATGCGCTCGACGCCGTGCGGCGTCTTCGGCCCAACTTCCTGATGTCACGCGGCGCCTCCAGCATGAAGAACACCACGGCGGGTTCCGTCCATGTCTCCATCGACGGCGCGCCACTCATCACAGTGGACAATCTCTCCCGGCTGCGCCCCGCGCAGATCGCGGAGATCCGCTACCTCAATGCCGCGGACGCCGCACAGCGCTATGGCACAAGTGCCGGCAGTGGCGCCGTGATCCTCGTGCGCTCGAGGTAGCACGCGCGACCCGTGGCCGCCCTGTCAGTCGTCCTTCTGGCCGAAAACGGCCATGTTCGATGAATGGCCGGGCGCCACCTTCTTCTCCGGATAGATCCAGTGCACCGCCTGGTTCACCGCCGTCGCCGCCTCGCCGAACCCACAGGCGATCAACTTGAGCTTGCCGGGATACGTGGTCACGTCGCCCGCCGCCCAGATGCCGGCGCGACCTGTTTCCATCAACTGATTCACCACGATCTCATCCTTCTGCAGTGACAGGCCCCAATCCGCGATCGGGCCAATGTCACTCACGAAGCCCAGCATCGGCAGCACAACGTCGGCTTCGATGTCCGTGGTCGTCTTCGCCTTCACGTCGCGGAGCACGATGTGCGTGAAGCGATCGCCCTCCGCCCGGCACTGTACGTCCCCGATCTCGTGAAACGTGAACATCGATGCGCGGCCGGCTTTCACGTCGGCATCGAATTGCGCAACCGTTGCGCCATGGGCGCGAAACCGGTCGCTGCGATGCACCAGTGACACATGGGTGGCAATGCCACTCAGCTGCGTCGCCCAGTCGAACGCGGAATCGCCCCCGCCAATGATGACGACGCGCTGTCCCGCGAACTCCTTGGGGTCCGTCACCACGTCATAGATGCCCTTGCCGTACCACGGCTCCGTGCAGGCCTGCGGCAGTCGCCGCGGCGAGAACGCGCCGATGCCCGCGGCGATGAGGATCGATCGCGACCGGAACTCGCCCTTTTCCGTGTGGAGAACGAACAGGCCGTCGCGCTCCCCCAGCCCGGTCACCCGCTGCCCGAGATGCACAGGCTGCCGGAACTGTGCGGCCTGATCGGCGAGCGAGCGCACGAGGTCCTTTGCCAGCACCTTGGGGTAGCCGGCTACGTCGAAGATGAACTTCTCCGGATACAAGGCGGCGAGCTGGCCACCGAGCTCGGGCAGTGCATCGACGATCTGTGCCGTGGCGCCGCGCATGCCGGCGTAGAAGAGTGCGAAGAGTCCGGCTGGCCCGCCCCCGATGATCGTGATGTCCTTGATTTCGTGTTCCATAAAGGGGAAAATGGCCGTTCGAGCGCGTGAGCGCGAGCCGTGCCGTCCAGCAAGCGCGAAGCGTGAGCGACCCGTCAAGCGAGCGCGTCAGCGCGAGCGGCCGTCAGCCGGCTCTATATTCGTCCCAATGAAGATCTATACAAAAACCGGCGACGCCGGCGAAACAGGGTTGTTCGGCGGCGGTCGCGTGCCCAAGGACGACATACGGGTCGAGGCATATGGTGACGTGGATGAGCTGAACGCCGTCATAGGGATGGCGCGGTGCATCGAACTCATGCCCCGCATCGACGACGTGCTCCTCCCGATTCAGCGCGACCTCTTTGCGATCGGCGCCATTCTCGCCACCCCGGACCGTGACAAGATGGCGCTGCACCTGGAGAAGGCTCGCATCGACGACGAACGCATCGGCGAACTGGAGCGCGCCATCGATGAAGGCGAGGCCGAACTCGAGCCGCTACGCGCCTTCATTCTGCCGGGCGGATCATCCAAGGCGGCGGCCCTGCACGTGGCCCGCACCGTGTGCCGCCGCGCCGAGCGCCATGTGGTCCGACTTCAGCACGAGGTAGAGTTGCCGCCGCTCGCGGTGATTTACCTCAACCGGCTGTCCGACCTCCTTTTCACCCTCGCGCGCGTCGCCAACCGGCGCGTGGGCGCCGTCGAGGTTATCTGGTAGCGCCATGACCGGGACAGTCACAGAGGCTCTCCGAACAGTGGACGCGGGATCGTACACCGTGTACATGGAGCCCGGCCTGCGCCACCGGTTCGCCTCGCGGATCGCATCCGTAGCGGCCGCGCATCGATTCGCGATCGTCACGGACGAGCACGTGGGCCCGCATTACGCGGACGCGCTCGCGGCCTCGCTCGCGGAGCACGGTGGAGTCTCGGTCCACGTGCTTCCACCCGGCGAGGCGTTCAAGACGCGCGACACATGGGCGAAGGTCACCGATGAGCTGCTCGCGGCTGGATGTGGGCGCGATACCACCGTCGTCGCGCTCGGCGGCGGCGTGGTGGGAGATCTTGCTGGCTTCGTGGCCGCCACCTTCATGCGCGGCGTCCCTGTGGTGCAGTGCCCCACCACGCTCCTGGCCATGATCGATGCATCGGTGGGCGGCAAGACTGGCGTCGATACCGCGTCTGGCAAGAATCTCGTGGGAGCTTTTCACGAGCCAGCCGCCGTGCTCGCCGATATCGAGGTGCTGCGCACGCTGCCGGTTGCACACCGGCGCGCCGGTCTCGCGGAAGCATTCAAGCACGGCATCATCGCCGACGCGGCGTACCTCGCCTCACTCGATGCCAGCGCCGGTTCCATCCTGGCCGGCGACGCGAGCGCAACGCTCGATGCCGTCGCGCGCAGCGTGAAGATCAAGGCGGCCGTCGTCTCGTCCGACGCGCGCGAACACGGCCTCCGCAAGACGCTGAACTTCGGCCACACGCTCGGCCACGCCATCGAGCATGTCAGTGGGTATGCGCTCCTCCACGGCGAATGCGTTGCCATCGGCATGGTGCTCGAGGCGCGCGTGGCCGAGCGCCTGGGCGTGGCGGCGGAGGGTACGTCGGATACCATCGAGGGCATTCTCCTGCGCGCCGGTCTTCCGGTCAGGCCACCGCGGGATCTCTCGTCCGCTGACATCCTTGCGGCCACGCGCCTGGACAAGAAAGCGCGAGGCGGCACGGTGGAATACGCGCTTCCCGAGCGCATCGGAGTGATGGCGGCCAATGGGCATGCGTGGTCCATCGCCGTGGACGATGCGGTGGTTCGCGCGGTGCTGGCATGACGTCACCTGCGGCGAGCACTCCCCCCGATGGAGTGCGGCTGCCCGTGGACGGCGTGGCGCATTCACGACTCACGCCGTCGCGGCGCGCGGGGTCGCGACGCCGCCAGTCGTGGTATGGCGCGGGCATGCTCGCCCTGGTACTCGCTGTCGGTGTGGGGGCCGCAGCCCTGCGCGAACGCGCCTCGGTGCCCCCGTTCCAGCCACTCCTGTTCGCGCCATCCGTGGTGGTGGCGGCGCTGCGACTCGAGGGCGCACTCGTGCGCGGGGCTGCTGCCAACTGGGCGCTCACTCGCAAGTCGGCCGTGCGCCTGGGCGACCCGATGCCGGTGGCGCTCACGGCCTATTGCCTCAAGGGCCTGACTCGACGCGACCATTACGTGCGCGACGGTATCGTGGCGGCGGATCCCCGGATGTTCCCCCTCGCGCGGTATCTGGAGTTGTACGTGGGCCGCCGGTACTTCGGTCGGTTCCTGATCGACGATACCGGCAAGAAGATCAAGGGCAACCGTCTGGATATCTGGACGCCGACCTGTTCAGCGGCGCGCCGTTTCGGCTTTCAGCACGGTATCGCCGTCCTGGTGCCCAAGCCGCGCGGCGCCCAGAAGGACACGATCCTTACCGGCCGGCTAGGCGGCGCGCAGCACTGACGCGTTTGCTCCGTGCCGTTTTGTCGCGGATGTGGTGGGGCTGCGAGTCGTTGTCCTGTCCGACTGTCCGACTTTGTGTTCTGGTCCTGTCCTTGCCCTTTGCTGTCTTCGACCTCATCCACAAGGCATGCACATGTCAGCATTTGGCACCTTTCTCATTGGCTTCTTCGTCCTGATCATCGGATTGGGCATCGCGGCCTTCCTGCTCAACGTCCCCACGATGTGGATTGCCGTCGGCGTCATCGTGCTCATCGGCATTGGAATCCTGATGGCGACCAGCCGCACCAAGATGAAGGACCCGCCGTCCAACTGAGTGCGCATCCTTCCCCGGGGCAACGTCGGGGAACTCGGTATTTCATGGTACGGAGGTGTAAAGCCCACGATAAGCGCATGACATACATGTGTTTATCCACCTGTGCCAGCTTTCAACGGCGTTTCAGTAAAGTCATAATGACCGAAACGTCGGAATAACTGACGAAATCTGGCTGAGTAACCTCCAAACTACTGTCATTGCAGCAGTTAGGCACATCACAAACGTGACGGACTGGTTATTCTGACAAACTCCCTGTTGACGGGTTTTTCCCCCGACATTATCGTGGCCGTCCTGCTGACTTACGCGGGCGCGCGGCTCTGTGCAGCCGAGGACGCCCGACCACCTTCCGGCACAGGTAAGGGTGTGTATGGAGCAAGCGACCGAAACCAGGTCCAAGGGTTATTTCCGTTCGTCCCCATCCACCGCATTTGACCAGTACCTCCAGGACATACAGAAGCTGCCGCTGATCAGCGACGCAGCAGAGGAACGCCGCCTCGCGCGGCTCGCACAGAAGGGAGACGAGGCCGCCGCCGAGCGACTCGTCACGGCAAACCTCCGGTTCGTCATTTCCTACGTCAAGAAATACCAGGGCCACGGACTCGACCTGAGCGAGCTCGTTGCCATCGGCAACGAAGGGCTCCTGAAAGCCGTCCGCAAGTTCGATCCGGATCAGGGCGTCAAGTTCATCTCGTATGCCGTCTGGTGGGTGCGTCAGGCCGTACTCAAGGCCCTCGCTGAGCAGACACGCAGCGTGCGCATCCCGCTCAACCAGAACTCCCAGCTCATCCGCCTCGCGCGCGCAGAGTCCATCCTGGCGCAGGTGCTCAAGCGGGATCCCACCGAGCACGAGATCTCTCGCCTCCTCGAGGAGACGCCCGAAGCGGTCCGTGCCGCCAAGCAGATGAGCTCGACGGAAGTGTCGCTCGATGCTCCCATCGACCGGTCCGACCGCGAAGCCTCCACCCTCGGTGAGCGCTTTGCCGGCGTGGATGGCACGGAGATCGAGGACACGACCGATTACAAGCTGATGAAGGCGTTCATCGAAAAGGTCTTCCGGAAGTACCTCACGCCGCGTGAGCGCAAGATCCTCTTCCTCTATTACGGCCTGGACGAGAGTGGCGAACCCATGACACTCGAGAAGATCGGTGCGCTCATGGGCGTCACGCGCGAACGCATCCGCCAGATTCGCGAGCGCGCATTCGAGAAGTTGCGCGAGTCACCAGATGGACGTGCCCTCGCTGGATTCTGGCAAGCGGCCTGACGCTCCAAGTAGCACCGAAGGCCGATGAGCGGGGCGGACCAGGCTGGTCCGCCCCGCTCGTTTTGCTCTGCCGCAAGGGCCGAGGCGGTCCGCCGCGGCCTGTGGTAACTTGACTCGTATTCCGTCGGCCTCCGTCTGATGACTCGAGGCCGCCTTCACGCCGCGCTCCCTGCATGGTCGACCGCAGCCGCCACTCTCCCGTCTTCATCGATTACACCGGCAAGCGATGGCGCCACATCAGGCGCGCCGCGCTTGCCGTTGGCGTCATCACAACGGTGCTGGCGCTGGTGGTCATCGGCAGCCTCGTGCTGTCACCGTCCATGCCGCCGGAGTTGCCGCTGGCCACGGCGAACAACAGGGTCATAGCCCGCGCCACCACGGGCAAGCCCGGCGCCTTCACCAAGGTGGACCGGCTGCGCTCGGCGTATCGCCGCAAGCTGGCGGCGGCCATGAAGCAATACGGACCGCTTGCGTCGCGCCGGCCGGAAAACATCCCGCCCCTCAACATCGGCACGGGCAACCGGAAGCCGAGGACGGACGGGATCATTGCCGGATTCTACGTGAACTGGGCCGATAATTCGCTCGCATCGCTCCAGCGCAATTATGACAAGCTGGATTGGGTGATCGGCGAATGGGGCTTCGTGCCGCGCGATGCCGACAGCCTCGTGTTGCGCATCAAGCCGCAGGTCATCGAGTTGCTCAACTCGAAGCCGATCGAGACCCGTCCGTCGCTGTTCCTGATGATCACCAACTTCGTGGTGTCGCCGGGAAGGGATTCGGCGAGTGGCACATTCGACCGGGACGTGCTCCGCGCCTTCCTGTTGAACCCGGTGGCGCGGGAGAAGGCGATTCAGCAACTCCGGACGGCGGTCGCGACGTACGGGCTGGCGGGAACCACCCTCGACTTCGAGAATTCCGATCCTGCCCTGCAACCCCAGGTGCTGGCGTTTGCGCAGCAGCTGCACGATGCGATGCACTCGATGGGCAAGCTTGCCACGCAGGCAATCGCGGCGGGCGACACCGATCCCTACATCCGCCAGGCGGGGGCGATCAACGACAAGCTGTTCCCCATGCTGTTCGACGAGCACTACGCCGGTGGGGAGCCGGGTCCGATCGCCAGCCAGGGGTTCTACATCACGCAGGCGCGACGGTTCGCGGCACTCGTGTCACCCGCCAAGCTGATCTTCATGATCGGCGCATACGGCTACGACTGGAATGACGCGGAAGCGGTGGCGCAGCACCGGGCGGAAAATTTCGATTTTCAGGAAGTCATGCGCGCCGCACGCGGGCCAGCGCAGCCGCGACCCCGCTTCGACCCGGTGTCGCTCAATCCGTACATGCAGTGGACGACCGCGGACTCCACGGACCATGTGCTGTGGTTCCTCGACGCCACCACGGCCTACAATCAAATGCTGGTTGGCAAGGCACTCGGCGCCGCCGGCCACGCCATCTGGCACCTGGGCGGCGAGGATCCGTCGCTCTGGAACGTGATCAAGGCCGACGGCGGACTGCTCGCGCCGGACAGCCTGCGGGTGATGCGGCCCAGCTACGACGCCGAGTTCGACGGCACCGGGGAAATACTCCAGGTCACCTATTTTCCGTCGGATGGAAAGCGCAACCTGGCGGTGGATCCGGTGTCCGGCTTCATCACCAGTGAAACACTGGTCAAGGTGCCTGTCCCGTATGTGGTCGCGCGCACCGGCGGGCAGCCGCGCAACAGGCATCGCGTCGCGCTCACGTTCGACGACGGTCCGGATGGGCGGTGGACGCCGCAGATCCTGGACACGCTCCGGTCGCGCGGCGTGAAGGCTACCTTCTTCGTGGTGGGCCAGAATGTCGATACGCACCAGCGCCTGCTCCAGCGGATCTATGACGAAGGGCACGAGGTCGGGAACCACACGTACACGCACCCCAACCTGGCGCTCACCACCGAGCGGATGAGTCGATTCCAGATCGACGCCAACGCCTCGCTGATCGAAGCAGTGTTGAACCGGCGCGTGGCCTTCTTTCGCCCGCCGTACTTCGGAGATGCCGAGCCGTCCACGGACGCCGAGCTGGTCCCGGTGGGCATCGCGTCGCGGCGCAACTACTGGACGATCGGCTTGCACGTGGACAGCGAAGACTGGAAGGAATCCCCGCCCGATTCCATCGTGGCGATGGTGTTGCGACGTCGCGTGCTGCCCAACGCCATCAACGTCCTCGCCCAGGATCTGGCGCGGAACGTGGTCCTGCTGCACGACGCTGGGGGTGACCGCCGCAACACGGTCGCCGCGCTCGGTCCGCTCATCGATTCGCTGCACGCGCGCGGTGACACGATCGTGCTGGTGAGCGAACTCGCCGGCATCACGCGCGACGACGCCATGCCTCCGCTGCCGCCGGCGAGCGAAGCCACGCGGCTGCTTCGACGGGCGGGGTGGCTCATGCTCGGCACGGTGGAGACAGCGTCGTTCTGGATCTTCAGCACCGCCGTGGTGCTCGGCCTGGCGCGCCTCCTCATCGTCGGCCTGCTGGCCATCGTGCAGCGGCTGTGGCGGCATCAGGACCGGGGGGCACCCGTGAGCTACACGCCGGGCGTGAGCGTGATCGTGCCGGCGTACAACGAGGAGAAGGTGATCGTGCAGACGATCACCTCGCTCCTCAACCAGAAATATGCCGGACCCCTGGAGATCGTCGTCGTCGATGACGGATCGTCGGATGATACGGCCCTCATCTGCGAGGAAGCGTACGGATCGCACCCGCAGGTCACGGTGTTCCGCACGGAGAATGGCGGCAAGGCGAGTGCGCTCAACTTCGGCATCGCGCGGGCCCGTCACGACGTGGTCATCGGCCTGGATGCGGATACCGTATTCGATGACGACACCGTGGCCGAGCTCGTGCAGCCACTCCAGGACGAGCGGGTGGCCGCGGTGGCCGGCAACGCGAAGGTCGGCAACCGCATCAATCTCGTGACACGCTGGCAGGCGCTGGAGTACGTGACGAGCCAGAACCTGGACCGCCGGGCCTTTGCGTTGCTCGACTGCATCACTGTGGTACCGGGTGCAGTGGGCGCCTGGCGCCGGAGCGTGGTGCTCGAAGTGGGAGGGTTCAAGGAAGACACACTGGCAGAGGACCAGGACCTGACGCTGGCGATGCGGCGCGCGGGTTACTCCGTGGCGTATGCGGACGGTGCCGTGGCCTACACCGAGGCGCCGGACACGCTACGCGGTCTCGCGAAGCAGCGCTTTCGATGGTCGTTCGGCACGCTCCAGTGCACGTGGAAGCATCGCGGAGCATTCTTCCGTGCGCGGTATGGATCGCTGGGCTGGATCGCGTTGCCCAACGTCTTCCTGTTCCAGCTGCTGTTGCCGGCCATTTCGCCGATTGCGGACTTGATGTTTCTCTACAGCATCGTGTCGGTGTACATCAATGCGGGCAGCCACAGCATCGACGACCGGCTCACGTACACATTGGTGGACCTCGAGAGGGTGTTCGCGTATTACGCGGTCTTTCTCGTTGTCGACTGGCTCGCCGCCGTGCTGGCCTTCCTCATGGAGCCGGAAGAGGACAAGCAACTCACCTGGCTCATCTTCCTCCAGCGGTTCGCGTACCGGCAGGTGATGTACTGGGTAGTGGTGCGCTCCTTTGGCGCGGCACTGAGCGGGCAGCTCCAGGGGTGGGGCAAACTCGATCGCAAGGCGACTGTGGAGCTGCCATCGACGCAGGAGAAGCATGGATTTCTGGACTGGCTGACCCGCGTGCGGCGGGGCTCGTCGCACACTGATGCAACATGACGGCGCCAACGAACGGCATGCCTGCCTTCATCAATGGCAAGGCGGGCACCGCGGGCGACGCGCGCACCGCGTTATCCGGCAACCCTGCCTTCCACGTGCGCGAACTCTCGCCGGACGAGCTTGCACCTGCCATCGTATCGGCCATCGATGCCGGGGCGACGCGCGTGCTCGTGGCCGGCGGTGACGGCACGATCGCCATGGCGGCGGCGGCTCTGCGCTCCCGCAACGACGCCTGCGAGCTGGCGATCCTTCGCGGGGGCACGCTCAATCACTTCGCCACCGATCTTGGCATTCCTGCCGATGCGGCCGCTGCCCTCGGCATTGCGGTGCATGGCACCGCACGGCCGGCCGATGCGGGCATGGTGAACGACCGCCTGTTCCTCAATACCAGCAGCGTTGGCGCGTATGTGCGCTTCGTGAAGATGCGGGAATACCTCGAACCTCGTTTCGGGTACCGCATTGCGACCTTCATCGCGACGCTGCGCCTGCTCTTCCGGCTTCGCAGCCTCGCCGTCGAGTTGGAGGTGGATGGGCATCGCCGCATCTACCGCACGCCGCTCGTCTTCATTGGCGTGGGGGAGCGGGAGCTCCAGTTGCCCACCCTCGGCAACCGGATACCCGATGGCAAGCGTGGCCTGCACGTGATGGTCGTACGCGGCAGGTCATCGGCGCGTCTGCTGGCCATTGCGCTCAATGCAATGGCGAGGGGGCTCAAGACCGTATCGCGGACGCCGGAGCTGGACAGCTTCATCGTGGACCGGTGCACCATCACGCTCCGGCATCGCAGCGCTGTGGCGGTGGACGGCGAGGTGGCAGCAATGGACACGCCGCTCGAGTATTCCCTTGCGCGCGACGCCATTCGCGTCGTGCGCCCCTGATGGTGGAGCTCGCGGCGCGGCTCGCGGGCATCGTGGGGGAGCGACGCGTGATGCTTCGCGCCGGCGAGCTTCGCACGTACGAGTCGGACGGGCTGCCGGGGTACCGGAGCACGCCGTCGCTCGCGGTATTTCCGGGGACGCGCGACGAGACGATCGCCGTGGTGAAGGCACTCGCCGCATCGCACACGTCATTCGTGGCGCGCGGAGCAGGCACGGGCCTTTCCGGCGGTGCGCTCGCCGACAACGTGGTGCTCCTTGGCCTGCACCGCCTCAAGCGGATCGTGGCGATCGATGGTGACAACGCGCGCGCGGTCGTCGAGCCCGGCGTGGTGAATGCGTTGCTCACGGCGGCAGCATCGGCGTATGGCCTGCACTACGCGCCCGATCCCTCCAGCCAGAGCGCCTGTACCATTGGCGGGAACGTGGCCGAGAATGCCGGCGGGCCACACTGCCTGAAGTACGGCGTGACACTCAATCACGTCATCGCGCTCACCGTGCTGCTCCCCGACGGGGAGGTGGTGACACTCGGCAATCCCGACGGCGAATCGGAAGGCTACGACCTGCTCGGCGCGTTCGTCGGATCGGAGGGATGCTTCGGCGTGGTGCTGGACGCCACCATCCGGCTCGAGCGCAATCCGCAGGCGGTGCGAACGCTGCTGGCCGACTTTGCATCGGTGGATGGCGCGGCGCACGCGGTGTCGGATATCATTGCCGCGGGCATCGTCGCGGCCGCCATGGAGATGATGGACAACGCCGCCATCCAGGTGGTGGAAGCGTCGATTTACGCGGCGGGATATCCCGTGGATGCGGCAGCCATCCTGCTCATCGAGCTGGACGGCGCGGCGGCGGGTCTCGATGACGATGTCGCGCGCGTTGCGCAGTTCTGCAAGGCGGCTGGTGCGCGTGCGGTGCGTGTCGCGGCAGATCCGGCAGACCGCGCGCGACTCTGGCAGGGGCGCAAGAAGGCGTTCGGCGCCATGGGGCGCGTCTCGCCGCACCTCGTGGTACAGGACGCCGTGGTGCCGCGCACCCGGTTGCCGCAGGTGCTGGCCGACATCCACCACATTGGCGTGCGCCATGGCGTCAATGTCTGCAACGTGTTTCACGCGGGTGACGGCAACCTGCACCCCAACATCGGCTACGACGCGAACGATGCCGATGAGGCGGCGCGCGTGCATGCCGCCATGGGCGAAATCATGCAGGTGTGCATCGACGCCGGGGGCACCATCACGGGCGAGCACGGCGTCGGCCTGGACAAGCTGCCCTACATGGACTCGCTGTTCACCCCGGATACCCTGGGCGCGATGTGCGCGCTGCGAAGCGTGTTCGACCCGGAGCGCCGTGCCAACCCGGGCAAGGTGGTTCCAGTGCATCGGTGCCGAGAGTGGCTCGCCGCGCCGGCGGCTCGAGCGGGACACCCGCGATGACGCCAGGGGTGAGCGCTGACGTGGCAGCACTCGCGGATCGCGTGCGGTCGGCGCACGCGAACGGGGCACCACTGCGCGTAACGGGTGCCGGGACATGGCTGGACGGCGGCCAGCCATGCGTCGCCGCGGACCACCTGGAACTTGCTGCGCTCACCGGCATCGTTGCATACGAGCCCGGCGACCTCACGCTCACTGTACTCGCCGCTACGCCGCTCTCCGCGATTCAGGCACTCACGGCGTCCGAAGGCCAGTGGCTCACGATGGATCCTCACGGTAGCCCGGACGGCACCATCGGCGCCACGGTATCCACCGCGTCGTCGGGCCCACTCGCATCGGCGTACGGTACGCCACGCGACCATGTGCTCGGCTGCGAGTTCGTGACCGGCACCGGGGATGTCGTGCGCGGCGGCGGACGAGTCGTCAAGAATGTTGCAGGATTCGACCTTGTGCGCCTCGTCACCGGTGCGTGGGGCACGCTTGGCGCCATTACGGAGATCACGGTGCGGCTCCGCGCGAAGCCCGAACAGGACGTGAGCCTGGCGGTGGCCACCCTGAGCGGCGCCGTTGCCGACGTGACGAACGGCGTACGCGAGTGGAGCCACAGGAGTGCCTTCAGGCCGTTGGCGATGGAGTTGCTCTCGCCTTCGCTCGCGCGCCGCCTCACGGGCCACTCCGAGGAGTTGCTCCTGGTCCGCATCGGGGGCAACAGCACGCATGCCCGTGCCGCAGTGGACGCGGTTTCGTCACTCGGAACCGCGCGCGACATCGGCCACGGCGTGTGGAGTCAACTCGCGCAGGCGGAGCCGAAGGGCGCGCTCGTGTTTCGCGTGAGCGCGCTTCCATCGCGCATTGGCTCGTTGTTCTCCACCGCTTCGGCGCTCGCCGAGGAACTCGGTGGATACGCGCATGCCACGGTGACACGCGGCATCGTCCGGTGCGTGGTGCCGCCGCCGTCGGAGCCGCAGGCCGTGGACTACCTGTGCGGACAACTGTCGGCACTGTCCCGGGATGTCACCGTGGCTGGCGAGCGAATGAGTGCGCCGCTATGGGCTGCCGTGCGGCGCATGCGGTCCACCGATGCGCTGTCCCTGCGCGTGCGATCGACATTCGACCCCGGCCGGATTCTCAACCCCGGCATTCTCGGAGACGCATGAGCCGCGGCGCTGGAGTCACCACACCGTGCGCCATTCCGGGAACGCCGCTTGCCGACGCGCGCGCCGGCCTCGATGCGTGCGTGCACTGCGGCTCCTGCCTGCAGGCCTGTCCAACCTACCTGGTGCTGGAGGACGAGAACGACAGCCCGCGCGGCCGTCTCGACCTCATGCGCGCGCTCGTGGACGGCATACTACCCACATCGGATCCGGACGTTCGATCGCACATCGACCGCTGCCTGGGCTGCCGGGCATGCGAGCCGGCGTGTCCGTCCGGCGTGCCGTATGGCCACCTCCTCGAGGCAACGCGGGCCACCCTCACTGCCGAGCGACCGAATCCGTTCATCGTGCGGTTGATCCTTTTTGCGTTTGCGCGGCCCGCCCTGCTTCACGCCGCGATGTTTGGAGGTCGCGTCACGCGTGCGCTGCGCCTGTCCCGCCTGCTGGCCCGTCTGCCCGGCCGCATCGGGTTCGCCATGGCCATGCTCGAGTCCACGCGATCGCCGCTGCCTCACCGCACGTATCAACCTCGTTCGGACGGCTCGCGCGGCGCTGTGGCAGTGCTCCAGGGCTGCGTGATGGAAGGGCTGTTCGCCGAAACCAATCGTGCGACGTCACGCACCCTCGCGGCGAATGATTTTTCCATCGTCGAGGCGCCCGGTCAACGCTGCTGCGGTGCGCTGCACGCACACGCCGGAGATATCGACACGGCGCGGACGCTGGCTCGCGCCAACATCATCGCGTTCGAGCGGAGCGGCGCGGAGGTCATCGCCGTGAATGCGGCCGGCTGCGGCGCCATCATGAAGGAGTACGGCGTTCTGCTCGCCGACGATGCGGCGTGGAGAGATCGCGCGACTGTATTCGCCGCGCGGGTCCGCGACATCACCGAGCTGCTCGCGTCGGCCGGTCCGCGGCTGGGAGCACCGGTGCCGGTCACCGTCACCTATGATGCACCGTGCCACCTGCTTCACGCGCAGCACATCGCGTCGCCACCGCTGCGCGTGCTGGCGGCGGTGCCCGGACTGGTGCTCATGCCTCTCGCGGAGAGCGAGCATTGCTGCGGCAGTGCCGGCATCTACAATCCCGTCGAGCCCGAGACGAGCGAGCGCGTGCTCGAGCCCAAGCTTCGTCATATCGCGGCCACCGGTGCGGCTCTCGTGGCGACGGGCAATCCCGGCTGCCTCATGCAGATCGGCGCGGGACTGCATCAGGCGCGCATGAGCGCGCGCGCGATTCACCCAGTCGATCTTCTCGACGCATCGTACGCGGCGGAACGGTCGTAGCGTCGCGTTGCGGCACTTGTGGTCGCTTCTCGGCGGGTTGTCTCGCCACCCCATGGCGCGCTCCGCGAACGCCCAGTTACTTATCTCCATGCTAGACGCAGTGCTCATCGAGTGGGAGAACGTGCTCGTGGATACGAGCAGCGCGCGCCGAGATGCGCTGGTGCGTGCATTCGCGGAGGAAGGCCTCCGCTTCGACGAGTCACGCTGGTTCGCGGCGTGCCATGGTCGTTCGCTGCACGGAGCCGTTGCGTCCGCACTTTCCCACGCTGGCCAGGCGGACGAGCCGCTCGCCGACCTGCTGGTGATGCGCGCCGGCCGGGCCTTCGCGGAACGGCTCGGCAAGGGCTTCGTCCTGCAGCCCGGCGCGCGCGCATTCGTCGAACGGGCACAGGTAGGCGTGCGCATCGGCATCGTGACGCTTGCCACGCGCGTCGAGACGGAATTCGTGCTGCGGCTTGCGGGACTCGACGGGGCGTTCTCCATCATCGTCTGCGCGGAGGCCGCTGAAGAGGCGCGAGTGACGTACGAGCGTGCGCTGGTACACCTCGCCGGGCGCCGGCCCGTCCGAAACGATCGCACCGTGGCCGTTGCCCACATCGCGCCGGCCTTTCGCGGCGCGCGCGCAGCGGGACTTCGCACGCTGGCGGTCGGTGCGCCTGCGCACGATGCACTGGAGGCAGATGGTGCGGTGGGCAACATCGATGGCCTGACGGTCACCGACATTGCGCGCCTTGCGGGCCTCACGTCGCCAGAGCAGCCGCGATGACCGCCGGACATGCGTCGAGCGCCACCCGCGGGGATGTCGGCGGACGGAGCGTCGTGCTGGCCTACGGCAGCGTGGCCGCCGAATACGAAGCGCTCCAATCTCGAGCGGCGCTGTTCGATCGCAGTCACCGCGGACGGATTCGCATCATGGGTGAGAAGGCCGCGGAGATGGTGGCGGGCCTCGTGACGAACGACGTCGCTGGCCTCGTCCCCGGACAGGGCTGCTACGCTGCCGCGCTCACCGCGAAGGGAAAGATCGTCGCCGACGTGCGTGTCTTCATCGAAGAGGGCAGTGTGCTCGTGGATGCACCACCGCGCGCGGCCGCGGCATGGGCGGCCATGGTGAAGAAGTATATCAACCCGCGTCTTGCCGCACACAGGGATGAGAGCGGCGCGCTTCGCGACATCGGCATCTTCGGCGCGACCGCCACGCATGTGGTTGCCGCGTTGACGGGCGTTCCAGCGATCGCCCTGCTGGCTCTCCCGCCATATGCGCACGTCACGGTCGAGATCGATGGACGCACGGTGCTGGTGATGAAGTCGCCCGACCTGGGAATGGAGGGCTACGAGCTCATCGTGGCCACGGAACAGTTCGAGGCGATGTGGGCCATGGCTGTCGATTGCGGAGCGACGCCGGCCGGTCTCGAGGCATGGGAGATTGCGCGGGTGGAAGCGGGACGTCCCGAATGGGGGCTCGATATCGACGAGACCACCATTCCGCAGGAGGCCAACTTCGACGAGCTGCACGCCATCTCGTACACCAAGGGGTGTTACGTGGGCCAGGAGACCGTTGCACGCATCCATTTTCGCGGGCACGTGAACAAGCACCTTCGCGGCGTTGTCGCCGCGGGGCTGGACGCCCCTCCCGCGGGCGCGACGCTGCACGATGACGCCGGCCTCCAGGTTGGCGATGTACGCACCACGGTCCGCTCTCCACGACTGGGCGGGGTGGCACTCGCGATGGTCCGGCGAGAAGTCGCACCCGGCGCCGCCCTGATTGCCCGGTGGGCGGACAGTGACCTGCCGGACAGCGTGCCACACGAGCGGCGCGTTGAAGTCTCCGTGCTGCCCTTTCCATCGCCCTGACGGTGCCAACGGCACTGGTCACCGGCGCGACAGGCCAGGTGGGCATGCACGTGCTACAGCGGCTACAGCGCGACGGATGGGACGTTCGCGCGCTCGTGCGTGATCCAGCGGCGGCCGAAGCGGTCCGGGCCACCGGCGTCGCGTTGACAACGGGCAACGTACTGGATGCAGACAGCGTCGCTCGTGCGGCGCGCGGGTGCGATGTGGTGTTCCACACCGCCGCGGCCGTCACGCCGCGCGGCGGATGGGAGGCATTTCAGCGGCCGAACGTGGAGGGCACGCGCAACGCGATTGCCGCGGTTGCCGCATCGGGGTCGCGGCTGGTGCACGTGAGCAGTGTCGCCGTGTACGGCGGCACAGCGCGGTACCGCGAGGGGATGAAGACCAGTGAAGACGCGGTGCTCGCGCCCCTGTCGGACAATTCCTGGTACGCGCGATCGAAGCGCGACTCCGAGGCGCTTGTCCTCGACGCGCATCGGGAGGGGCGGATCTGGGCGACCGCTGTGCGCCCCGATGTGATCTATGGACGATACGATCGACAGTTCGTGCCTCGCCTCGCGCGATTGCTCCAACACGGGTTCGCGCCGATCATCGGCGGAGGGCAGTCGACCATGGCCATCGTGCACGCGGAGAACGTGGCCGACGGAATGGTGCGCGCCGCATCGACCGATGCGGCTGGCGGTCGCGCGTACAATCTTGCGAATGACCATGACGTCACGGTCTCAGATTTCTTTCGCCTCGCCGGCGAAGGACTCGGCCTGCGGCTGCGGTGCGTGCAGGTGCCCTACGTGATGGCCAGGGGCGCAGAGCGCGCTGTGTTCCGCATGACCCGACTGCTCACCGGCAAGCGCATCAGCGGTGTGTCATTCTCCGCCGTGGACTTTCTCGCGCGCGACAATCCATTCACGTCCGAGCGCGCACGCCGCGAGCTCGGATGGAATCCACCGGTGCGGCCCGACGTCGGCATACCGGATGCATTCCGGTGGTGGGCGGCGCATGCCTGAATGAAGAACGGGGCGGCACACCAGAAGGTGTACCGCCCCGCGCAAGCTGATGAAGACGCCGAAGGTTACGGCGTCTTCTTCATGGCGCCCTTCATGGCGCCCTTGGCTTCGTCCATCTTCTTCATGGCGGTGTCGGTCTTCTTCATCGCGGTGTCCATCTTCATGGCTGCCGTGGCGGAGTCCGCCGGCTTTGCCATGGTGTCCGGTGCCATCGCTGGTGCCGGTGCGGGTGCCATCGCCGGTGCGGCGGTGTCAGCCTTGGGGGTGTCCTTCGCGCTGCAGGCGGCGACGAGCACGACTGCGACAAGGGCCAGGCGCTTCATGTGTATCTCCTAATGGGTGTCGGTGAATGACGCGTTGGTCCGCGCACGTTCTCGGTGCCCGGCTTCATGCGGCGTGAAACTTAGAATTTCGGGCCCTCATGTCAAGAGTGGATTGACCTGACCCAAGTGAAAGCGCAGCAACATCTTCGTCCGCGATGACGACAATCTGCTCGACTGGTGCATGGTCGATTGTTGACGCTTTCAGGCGCCGTCGGCGACCAGCCGCGGAGGCGTACTCGTAACTTGTTGTGTGGTAAGTGTTTAGGAATGGTTTTCTCACGCAATGTGACCGCGGCGTGGTGACCCCCGCGCTTCCAGTGTAGCTTGGACCACGCACCCCGCGCCCTCTCATGACAAATCAAACTTCTTTCGAAAAAACCGCCCTCGTGGGCACCGGCGTCGTTCGCGGTGCCTGCCCGCACGATTGTCCCGACACGTGCGCCATGCTCGTGACGGTGGAAAACGGTCGTGCCATTCGGGTCGCGGGCGACCCCGATCATCCGGTCACCAAGGGCTTTCTCTGCGCAAAAGTCAATCGATACGTGGAGCGGACGTATCACGACGACCGCCTCACCACACCGATGCGGCGGATTGGCCCGAAGGGCAGCGGCAAGTTCCAGGCGATCACGTGGGACGCCGCGCTCGACGAAATCGCGAACCGGCTGGGAGACATCGCGCGCTCCAGCGATGGGCCGGAAGCCATCCTTCCGTACTCCTACGCCGGCACGATGGGCCTCGTCCAGGGCTCATCCATGGACCATCGCTTCTTCCACCTGCTCGGCGCCTCGAAGCTCGATCGCACCATCTGCGCGATGGCGGGCACCGTCGGCATGCGCATGACCGTGGGTGCCAACGTGGGCGCGGACAGCGAAGGCGTGCCGGATAGCGACTTCGTGCTGTTGTGGGGCACGAACACGCTCACCGCCAACCCGCACCTGTGGCCGTTCATCCTGCAGGCGCGCGCACGCGGTGCACCCATCATCTGCATCGATCCCATCCGGACGCGCACGGCCATGCAGTGCGACGAGTGGCTACCCATCCGCCCCGGCACGGACGCCGCACTCGCACTCGGCATGATGCACGTGCTCTTCGCGCTCGGCCTGGAGGATCGCGACTATCTCGAGCGCCATACCATCGGGCACGAGTCCATGCGCGAGCGCGCCGCCGAATGGACGCCCGCGCGCACGGCGGCGGTCACGGGACTGTCGGAAGAAGTCATCACGTCGCTCGCCACGCGATTCGGGCAGGCGAAGGCGGCGTTCATCCGTGTCAATTACGGCCTCCAGCGTCACGCGGGAGGCGGCATGGCGGTACGGACGATTGCCTGCCTTCCCGCCGTGACCGGACATTGGCGGCGCGCAGGCGGCGGCGTACAGCTCTCCACGTCCGCCAACTTCCAGTTCAATCGGGCCGTACTCGAGCGCGCCGATCTCGGCCCCCGCACGCGCACCATCAACATGATTCGCCTGGGCGATGCCCTCACCTTGCCGGATGCCGGCGTGGGCGGACCACCGGTGAAGGCGATGATCGTGTACAACAGCAACCCCGCCGCCGTGGCGCCCGACCGCAACGCGGTGCTGCGTGGCATGGCGCGCGAAGACCTGTTCACCGTGGTGCTCGAACACTTCCAGACCGACACCGCCGACTGGGCCGACATCGTGCTGCCCGCCACCACACAGCTCGAGCACTGGGACATTCACTTCGCGTACGGCCATCACTATGTCACCCTGAACCGGCCGGCGATCGCGCCGGTAGGCGAAGCCAGACCCAACAGCGAGATCTTCCGGCTGCTGGCTGCGCGCATGGGCATGACCGATCCCGCCATGCGCGACGATGACCTCACGCTCATTCGCCAGGCACTTGCGTCACAATCGCCGAAGCTGGAGGGAGTGACATTCGACGCCTTGCTCGAGCACGGATGGACTCGACTCAATGTGCCCACGCCCTTCCTGCCCTACGCAGCCGGCGATTTCCCGACGCCCAGCGGCAAGTGCGAGTTCTTCTCGGAGCGCATGGAGGCGCTCGGATTCGATCCGCTACCCACCTACATCCCGCCGTACGAATCACCAGAACGGGATCCTGCCCTCGTCGCGCGGTATCCGCTCACGCTCATTTCCTCTCCGGCGCACACGTTTCTCAACTCGACGTTCGTGAACATCACGTCGCTGCGACGGCAGGCACACGAGCCCGAAGTGCTGCTGCATCCCGCTGACGCTGAACGCCGAGGCATCTCGGCGGGCATGATGGTGACCGTGCGCAATGATCGGGGCGCGTTCGTGGCGAAGGCGCGGGTGGAGGCCGGGATTCGGGAGGGCGTCGCGTGGGCGCCGTCCATCTGGTGGGGCAAGCTTGCGGACGATGGGGCCAATGCGAACCAGACCACGTCACAGCGCATCACGGACCTGGGCAACGGGCCCGTGTTCTACGACAATCAGGTCGAGGTGGAGCTGCGGTGAGCCCTTCGGCGAACTCGGCGCTGCACTCGCGCGTTTGTCGCCCGATGCACTTGCGTGGCGCGGAATCCCGGCGCTACTTCACGTGCAGAGACGGTTTTCCCCGGAGGCAGTGTTGTCGTCGTTTCCCGAGACTTTTGGCGCGCTCAAGCGCTCACCCTATGGCACGCCCGGTCGCGCGACTCGTTCGGTGAAGGACGAGATGCGCCAGAACCTGCTTGCGCGGCTCGCTGTGGGCGGGCCGCTGTTCGACGGCGTGCTTGGCTACGAAGAAACGGTCATGCCGCAGATCGTCAACGCCCTGCTGTCGCGGCACAACTTCATCCTGCTCGGCCTGCGCGGGCAGGCAAAGTCGCGCATCCTGCGCGCGCTGGTCGGCCTGCTCGACGACGCGATGCCGATCATCGCTGGCAGCGAGGTGAACGACAACGCGTTCGCTCCCATCTCGCGCTACGGCAAGAACGTGATGACCGAGGCGGGCGACGATGCGCCGATCGCGTGGGTGGATCGCGACAGCCGGTTCGTGGAGAAGCTTGCCACGCCGGACGTCACGATCGCCGACATGATCGGCGATCTCGATCCCATCCGGGCGGCGCGTGGCGGTCATGTGCTCTCCAGTGAGCTCACGATCCACTACGGCATGCTGCCCCGCGCGAATCGCGGCATCTTTGCGTTGAATGAGCTTCCGGATCTCGCGGGCAAGGTGCAGGTGGGGCTGTTCAACGTGATGCAGGAAGGCGATGTGCAGATCAAGGGGTATCCGGTGCGCCTGCCGCTCGACGTGCAGCTGTGCTTCACGGCCAACCCCGAGGACTACACGGCGCGCGGCAA
>JACMOE010000607.1 GCA_014378185.1 Gemmatimonadaceae bacterium
CGCGAAAGTCTCCCCCGATGGACGAAGCGTTGCCTTCGTGCGCGACAACAACCTGTTCGTCACCAATCTGGCGACGGGCCGCGAGACCGCGCTCACCACCGACGGCAGCGACAACATCATCAACGGGACCACCGACTGGGTGTACGAAGAGGAGCTCGGCCTTGCCGATGCCTTTCGCTGGAGTCCCGATTCGAAACACATCGCCTTCTGGCGCTTCGATCAGAGCGCCGTTCCCGCGATGCCGATCGTCAATGAACTCGGGTTGTACCCCAAGGTGGCCACCCTCCGCTATCCGAAGGCCGGCGAGCCCAACTCCCGCGTCAAGCTCGGTGTGATCCACCTCATCGGAGGCGCGCGCACCTGGCTGGACGTGGGACCAGACACCGGTCAGTACTTCGGGCGCATGGAATGGGTGGGCAGCGATTCGCTCGCCGTGCAGCGGATGCCACGCCGCCAGAACGCGGTGGACATCATGCTCCTCAGCGCGGGCACTGGTCGCGGGCGCATAGTCATGACCGATCGTGATTCCGCCTACGTGGACGTCGAGAATGGCGACCTGCGCTGGATCGGCGCGAAGCAGAGTCAGTTCCTCTGGCTCTCCGACCGCAGCGGCTGGCGCCAATTGTACCTCTACGGCCGCGACGGCCGCGTGGTGCGCCAGCTCACCACCGACGGTATGGACGTGCTCGGGGTCCTCGGCGTGGACGAGGCGAATGGGAGCGTGTACGTCACCGCCGCTGCACCCACGCCGATGGAGCGCAACGTCTATCGTGTGCCACTGGCTGGCGGGGCGATCACGCGTGTCACGCAGCAGCGCGGTAGTCACACCTTCAACATCAGTCCCGACGCGCGCTACGCAGTGGACATTCACAGCTCCATCGGCGAGCCGTCCACCGCCACGCTGTACGCGCTTCCGTCCATGCGCGTGTTCCCGGTGCTCCAGGACAATGCTCCGCTCAAGCAGCGCCTCGCCGCGACGGCGACGGTGAAGCCCGAATTCATCAAGGTGCCGATGCCCGATGGCCTCGTGCTGGACGGCTATCGGATCGTTCCTCCCGGTTTCGACAGCACGCGGCGATATCCGGTGCTGATGCACGTGTATGGCGGGCCGGCCAACCCGCAGGTGAACGACGCCTGGGGCGGCACACGCTACCTCTGGCATCAGAGCATGGCGCAGCAGGGCTATGTGGTGGTCGTGGTGGACAATCGCGGAGCGGCCTGGCGTGGGCGAGACTTCCGAAAGACCACGCAGCTCCAGCTCGGCATCAAGGAGTCGCAGGACCAGATCGACGCCGCGCGCTGGATCGGCCGACAGAGCTGGGGCGACGCGAGCCGCATCGGCATCTGGGGCTGGAGCTTCGGCGGATCGATGAGCTTTCTTGCCGCCGCACGCGGTGGCCCGGTGTTCAAGGCGGCGTTGGTCGTCGCCCCCGTGTCGGACTGGGGGCTGTATGACACGATCTATACCGAGCGCTTCATGTGGACCCCTCAGCTCAACGCGGACGGCTATCGCCGCGGTTCACCGCAGAACCACGTGGCGACGCTCACGGCGAAGACGCTGCTCGTACACGGTACGGGTGATGACAATGTGCACCCTCAGAACACGATTCAGTTGGCGAACAAGCTCGAGGAGCTGAACAAGCCGTTCTACATGCTGCTCTATCCGAATCGCACCCACAGCATCTCGGGCGGCAACACGTCGGTGCACCTCTACAACTCGTTCACGCGGTTCCTGCTCGAGAGCCTGTGATCGGTCGCATGGAATCGACGATGCGGGTACGGCGGGCACGGCGGGCACGGCTGGCTGCGGTCGCGCTGTGCGGGGTGTCTGCCGCATGCAGCGGC
>JACMOE010000608.1 GCA_014378185.1 Gemmatimonadaceae bacterium
CAGTTCGAATTCGCGCGCCAGCGGTGCGAGCGCTTCACCCTCCGCACCAAACGCCCATACGCGCAGCTCGCTGGCACCGGACCGTGCGTCGGCGTTTGTGCACGCAACGCTCCATGCTGCGAGCGTCGCACAGCAGAGCACGCGCAGCAGGTGTCGCGACCGACAGACGCGCACGGCGCGCCTCAGCAGCGGCCGGCCAGCCAGCCGCCCGTAAAACTCGCTCGACACATGCCGCGGATGACATTCGGGTTCTGCCGCATCAGCTTCCACACAAATCCGTTTCGATAGTTCTCCACCATGGCCAGGATCGGACCCTGGTCGATGCCGAGGTAGTCCGTGTCGAACCAGGCAAGCCCTTCCACGATCCGCCCGTGACGAAGTGCCGGCCCTGACACGCGAAGCGTGGGATTGAAAGCATCCACGAAGCCGTACTGGCCAAAGAGCGCGTCGCCATACGTGCGGCGCATCGACACCAGGGCCGGTATCGCGATCTCCGGCGCAAACGCCACCGAACCGCCGGCGGCAGTCGGCACGAGGGTGCCGTCGTCCGTCAACTCGACCGTGCCGGCACCTCGCGCCCAATACGTATGAAAGATGCGAGTGCGGCCATCTACAACGAGCGTGGAATCGAGCGGGCCGTCGCTCGCGGACAGGCCCCACGCGTCGGCCCCGTAGCCGCGCCACGCGGACGGATTCGCCACCGCGTAAGCACGATGCGCCAGCGTGGCTCGGCGCGAATTCTCGAAGTAGTCGATGCCGCGGCCACGCATGTACTCGTCCTGTACGTTGCGGAAGTCGATCCATACATGCGAGTACTGATGGCCGAACAACGGACCGAACTGCACGTAGTCCTGGCCGGCGAACCGATCCCACTTGTACGTCCGCGTCCATTCAGTCCACGCCGCGGGATCGATCGGGTGTGTAGGGGAGCCGAGTGCCAGGACGTAGAGCAGCATGCCTTCGTCGTATCCGCGCCAGCTGCTGATGTTGAAGCCGCGCGTGTTCTGGTTCGCGGCCGGCTCCGGTCGCCAACCCATGTTCACGAGCGTCTCGTTGTCGCGCGCCCAGCTCCAGTCCACGCGTGCGTAGATGGAGTCCGCCAGCGCACGCACCTCGCGATCACCCGCGTCGTCGTGATCGAAGTACTGGCGGCAGGTCAGAGCACCGGCCAGGAGCAATGCGGTGTCGATGGTGGAGAGTTCGACGCGATCGAAGCGTCGCCCCGTCTCCATGTCGAGGAAGTGATAGAAGAACCCGCGGTACCCCGTGACACCGGTGGGCTCGGGACCCTGCGGCGCCGTCCAGAAGAAGCGCAACGTGGTGAGAACCCGTTCGCGCGCCGCCTCGCGCGCTACCCAGCCATGTTCGACGCCAATGGGATACGCCGTGAGCGCAAACCCCACGGCGGCCACACTCGAGAACGATCTGGTTGGCCAGCGGTCCGGCGTCAGGCCGTTGACGGGGTTGGTGGTCTGCCAGAAGAAATCGAAGGTGCGGCGAGACAGCGTATCGAGAAACGCACTCTGCGGTGCCGTGATTGCAGCGGGCACTGGCTCGGGCACACCCAGCACTGCGGTAGCCGGCGCCGCACAGGCGGCGGCGAGTAGCAGGCACGCAACCGAGGCGCGACTCGACGTCCGGCGTAAAACGAACTCGATCATGTCACACGATTGGATCGGAGGAATCGCGGGGACACCGGAATCGGCGCCCCCGCGACGCAGTCTAGAAGTTCACTTCCGCGCCGATCTGGTACCGGCGCGCGTCGGTAACGATGCAATCCGGCTGCCCGAACCGTGGATTGGGCACTTGCACGCCACTCTTGTCGACCGTCCGGTCACCCGTCTGATAACAGCCGAAGTTGTCACGGTTGAATGCGTTGAACACGTCCAGTGTCAGTCCGAACGCTGTGGCCGTTCCCGCGAAGCGAACGAAATCCTTGCGGAATCGCATATCGACATTGCGGTACGGGAACGTGCCCGGCACCGTGAAGCCTCCGCGCTCGAACTTGTTTCCTGTCGTACCCACGCCGCAGAACCGCCCCGGGCACCCGACGTCCTGGCGGTACGTGCCACCCAGCGTGGCGAGGCCGGAGAACTGGAATCCGAACAGGTAGGGCAGATCCGTGATCCAGTTGGCGACCAGGCGTTGCTTCTCGTCGTTGGAGGAGTGCCTCGGAATGCTGAGGGAGTTCGGGAAGTCGAAGTCATCTCCCAGCCCGTCGGCACCCTGAAGCTCGCGGGTGGCGTAGGTATAGGCGAGACCGACACCCCAGCCGATCGCGCTCGCATCGGGTTTCCGATACGGCCGATCAACCTGGACCTGCAGCGCCTTGTACCACGTCTGCTTGTCGTTCGTGGAATAGAGGAAGTTGCTGAAGCCATGCGGTCCGAGGTCGAAGCTCGTGCAGCATGATCCGTCTGGCTTGACACCGAAATTCGCCCAGTTCAATGCGGTCTGGTCTTCCCCGTGCACGTACGCGTAAGTCAGGGAGGTCGCAAATTCCCCCAGGAGTTGCCGGACACCCAGGTTCATCTGCTTCGACCGAGGAATCTTCATCTGGTTGTCGATCAGCCATGCTTCCGGCAGGCCCGACGTCTTCACGAGTGCGTCCAGGACCTGGCGGTCGGCGGTGAGGTACGAGTCGTTGTACGCCACCTGCCCCGGCTTCGGTGTCGTGCCCCTCGGCGCGAACCGCACTGTGTACTCCGGATGACTGAGCTTCTGCGTCTCGTCGACTGCGTAGAGGTCGAAGGGAATGCGATCGTAGTAGAGGCCCCAGCCGCCGAACACGGTGGTCTGGCTGCCCTTGTCCACCGCGTACGAGAATCCTACGCGCGGCTGGAATGCACCGAAGAACGGCTTCCGCTCCGACCCCGTGCTGATGTAGCGGCCCAGGTCGAGCGGGTGAATGAGCTGGCTGTTGTAGCGCGTGAGCGTATCGACCACGTTCTTCGTTGTCACGTAGTCGTTGTTCAGCATGTGGGACTCGTAGTCCCACCGGATGCCCAGGTTGAGGGTGAGGCGCTCGACCGGAGTCCAGTCGTCCTGGATGTACATGCCGACCTGCCGGTTGTTGGCATTCAGGTTCGGATTCCCCGACTGGTAGATCAACTGGAAGGGCGTGGCGTAGTTGAAGACCTGGTCGCCGCTCCCGGTGTTCGCGATGTCGCGGTACTGGAACTCCGGCGTACTATTGTTGTCCTTCAGGATGTCGTACTTCACGAAATCGATGCTCGCGCCACCCTTGAAGATGTGGTCGCCCCCAAAGTGGGCGCCGGTGTACGTCACGTCGTTGCGAAGGCCGAGCCGCTTCTGGTTGAAGTTCTGGGTGCTCAGGTTGCTGCCGATGTAGGCCTCGCCGCCCTGATAGAAGTAGTGGCGTCCCGCGAGGCCCGGCTCGTTGGGTTTCGGATTCCGCTCGAAGCCCGAGTAGTCGACCTTCGCTTCGTTGAGCCACGGCCCATCGAAATAGTTGTACTTGAGCTGGGCAATCGCGATGTTCTGGCGGAAGTTCACCGCCTCCTGAAAGGCATTGCTGCCACCGAAGTCACGCACGTCGGTCTCGTGCCGATTGCTGATACTGAGCTCGACGGACGACCGCTCGTTGATGGCGTTGTCCAGCTTGCCGAACAACAGGTCCTCGCGGAACGGTGAGGTGAAGTTGCCGTTGTACTGCGAGAGCCTCACCGTGTCCAGCGCCGGAAATCCAGCGGGGGTGGGGGCAATATTGACGCGATTCGCACGGTTCTGGATGTTTCCCTCGTAGGACCCGAAGACGTGCATCTTGTCCTTGATGATCGGGCCGCCGATGCTGAAGGCGGAGAGGGTGCGGTTGTAGTCGGGCTTTGCGAACGTATTGGGATTCTTGTTCTTGTCCGCGCGCTGGAAGGTGTCGAGGCCCACGAAGCTCGCGTTCTGGTAGCCGACCAACGCATTGCCGCTCCATACGTTGCCACCCGATTTTGTCGTGGCCGTGATGATTGCGCTCGACGCCTTCTGGTATTCCGCCTTGAAGTTCTGCGAGATGACGCGGTACTCCTGGATCGCGCTTCGCGGAAAGGGATTGCCGCGGCTGGCGTCCTGGCCCGACACGCCGCCAGCGGTGAGGTCGTTCTTCAGGCTGGTACCGTCGATGAACAGGTTCACCGCATTCGCGCCCTGACCACCGGCGGAAAATGTCCTGAAGTTGCCGTTCACGCGATCTTCGGTGACGGTCACGCCTGGAGTCAGCGCGGCCAGGTCGAGAAAGTTGCGGCTTGGGGTGGGGAGCTTCTCGATCTGTGCCTGCGTCACGTTCGTGGCTACTTCCGACGTGCGCGTCTCCACCGCGCTGGTCGCGGTAACGACCTGCGTGGCCAGTTGCGCCGCCTGTTCGGCGAGCGCGAAGTCCTGGATCTGCGTGGCGCCGATCTGCACGATCACGCGTCGTGACACTGGCGCATTGCCCAGGCGGCGAACCGTCAGATCGTAGGTGCCCGGGACCAGGCCGGGCATCGTGTACGCGCCATCATCCCGGCTCACCGCGTTGCGTTGCACGCCGCTCACCGGATTTCTCGCCGTGATTTGCGCATTGCCCACTGCGTTGCCGGCAGCGCCGCGGATGGTTCCGCGGAGCGTACCGGTCGAGTTCTGCGCGAGACTGCTGCGACTGGCCGAGAACACGAGAGCCAGCGTCAAGAAAAAGGCTCGACAGAAGCGCCGAGGTGTGGAGCTGTTCGTTGCCATTTGCATCTCCTTTTATTGTGGACCGGCTGCCGAGACAGGACTGACGGAGCGAGGGCGCGGATGTTGGGGTGGGTGGCGGCAGGACTGCCGAATGACAAGTTCGGCGGGGACGACTTCACGATGTGGCTCCCGCAGGGAGCCGGGGTCGGACAGCGCGCGGAACAACAGGGCGGCCGCGCGTGCGCCGAGTTCGTCGATGGCGACACGGATTGTGGTGAGCGCCGGCGTGACGTAGCGCGCGATCGGGATATCATCGAAGCCGACGACGCTCATCTCCGCCGGCACCTCCACCCTGGCCTCCCGAAGGGCAAGCAGCGCACCCACGGCCATTGCGTCGTTGGCGGCGACGGTCGCGGTGGGTGGTGTACCGCGCGTGACCAACAGTTCGCGCGCCGCACGCCAGCCTCCCTCTTCCGTGAAGTCGCCGCGCAGCACGAAGGTTTCATTCACCTGGAGATGGAGGGCACGCATGGCGACGCGAAAGCCGCGCAGGCGTGCGGCGGCGTCCGCATTGCGCGGTGGTCCGCAGAGGAACGCCACGCGCTGGTGTCCAAGCTGGGCGAGGTGCCGCACCACGGCGCGTGTGCCCCCCACGTTGTCCACGGTGACGGCGGCCGTTGCGCCCTTGATGGGTGGGGCGTTGAGGAACACGGTGGGAAGGCCATCCGGCAGGACGCTCGCAAGTGAGGCAGGGGAGACGTCGGGTGCCATGACGAGCAGTCCGTCCACGCGACCGCGCATGGCGCGGACAGCCACGGCGACGCCGCGGGCGTCGTGGTGGGAGCTGGACACGAGCAGCGCGTGGCCGGCGCGTTGGGCTTCGAGATCGATGCCGCGCAGGAGTTCGGAAAAGAACTCGCCATAGAGGTCGGGCAGGATGACGCCCAGTGCGGAGGCCTGGCGTCGCTTGAGGGTGCGGGCAGCGCCGTTGGGTGCAAAGTGCAGTTCGCGCGCGACCTGGAGGACCCGGTCGCGGGTGTGGTCGCGAACGGGCGCACTGGCGTTGAGGACCCTGGACACCGTGGCGACGGACACGTCGGCCAGCCGCGCGACATCCTTGATGGTGATCGACAGTCGACGCTCCTCTGAACCGGGCGGCGTGGGGCGCGCTTCCGACACTGGAGGATGCCGCGCCATGAAAACGTTTACATTTGCACGCCTTTAGTCAAGAGCCGAGACAAACTGCCACCCGTCATCGACGTGCGGCAGACCAGTGTCGTGCCCACCTCGCCCAGGGCGTTCCAGGTGACTCTGACCCGTTGACCCATGGCCAAACACCGGCACCGGTGGTAGAACTCGAGTGCCGTCGTTAACAAACGACGACGATGATCGTCCAAGACAAAAGGACTGCGACGCAGCGTCCGGCCGAATAACACGACCAGCCCTGGATCCATGCCCCCCCCGGTCCCTCGCATCACCGCCCTCATCGGCGCACTCCTGTTCGCGGCCTGCCGCGACGGCACCGCACCCAGTGAGCCGCTCGCGTCGATCCGCAGCGTCGCGCTCGACACCACGACCAACGGCGACATCCGCCTCGATTACGTGCTGAGCGGCGCTGGCACCATCGACATCGAATACTGGGACGTGCCCACGCACAAGTTGCTGATACACCGCGAAACGGCACTCGCGCAGGGAAGCGTGGCATTGCCGCAACTCCGCGCAGGTGAGAAGTATCAGTATTCCCTGACGGTGATGGGCGCACAGGGGAGAACAGGCGACAAGGAGGTGGGAGCGTTCGCGACCCCGGGCCTCCCGGACGACCTGCTCCTGACCACCATCACCACCGCGGGAACGCCGACCTCGCCGTTGACGATGCTCGAGCTCAACGGCGCATTCCAGGGATTCGTGGTCGTGGACGCCGATGGCCACCCGGTGTGGCGCTGGCGCACCCACGGCGCACCACAAGGATTCACCCGACGCGCCAACGGCAATTTCGTCTTCAACGACGTGGGTTCCGGCCTCTTCGAGGTCACGGCTGGCGGCGACGTCGTACACGAGCTCGCGCCGCTGACCGCAGGCACGCGCACTCCGCATCACGACGTCATCAGCACACCCGCCAATACCATCCTCTTCATCGCCCAGGAAACCAGGGGAACCATCACTGGCGACTGTATCTGGGAGTGGAATCCGGAGAGCGGCGAAGCGGTCCAGCGATTCAGCGTGTTCGACTTCTACGATCCGGCCGTGGACTGGGCAGCGCGCAGCCTGGCCTACGACTGGGTCCACGCCAACTCCCTCGCACTCGGCGATCACGGGAACGTGATCCTGTCCCTCAACTGGCTGGATCAGGTCATCTCCATTGCGCCGGACTGGAAGTCCATCGAATGGAAAGCGGGCGGACGGGCGAGCACCTTCGCGTTCGATGCAGGGGCCACATTCCAGGGGCAGCACACCGCGTCCCTCCTGCCGAATGGTCACCTGCTCATGTTCGACAATGGGCGGGATCGGGTGGGCGACCAGCGATATTCGCGCGGACTCGAACTCGCGCTCGATCAGCGTGCAGGCATGGCGCACACGGTGTGGTCGTTCCGGCCCACGCCGGACATCTATGCACCGTATGTGGGTGCGGCACGTCGCCTCCCGAGTGGGAACACGCTCGTGTTCTTCGGCCTGCCGGCCGGTTTCAGTGGTGGCGCAACCGGCCCTCTCGCCGGCTACGAAGTGCGACCCGATGGCGGCGTGGCCTGGTCCATCACCGTGGGCAACGTGAAGACCGTGTATCGCGCCACGCCGATGACGAGCATCGCCGGCGAGGTTGCGGTGCCTCAGGCGTACCGGACCGCGACGGTATCACGCATGATCCGATGTGCCCAGGTCGCTCGCCGCCATGTCGTCCACATCTGCGGCGGGAAGACGCAGTTCGAAGATGCTGCCGCCACCTGGGCGCGACCGATAGGTCACCGTACCTCCCTGTACCTCTGCCAGCGTGCGCGCGATGGAGAGACCCAGTCCCGCATGTCCCGCATCCGGCGACGCACTCGCGGGCCGGTAGAAGGACTCGAAGATCCGGTCCTGCTCGTGCGGAGCGACCCCTTCCCCGCGATCAGCCACCGAGATCACGAGCCACCCGCCATGCCGTTCAGCGCGCAATTCCACGATGCCCTGCGGCGGCGTGTAGCGCAGTGCGTTGTCGAGCAGGTTGCCCACGATGCGCAACGTATGCACGAAGTCGAATCGGCCCACGAGCGTGGGGGCGTCGAAGTCGAGGTGGACATCGACCCGCCGGCCGTCGAGCATGCCCTCGGCCTGGCGCAGCGCGGCGCCAATGAGGTCGTCCGCCGTGTTGAGCTCGGGCGCAATGGCGAGGCCCCCCGTACGGAGGCGCGACAGTTCCAGCAGGTCGGCCACCATGCGCGCGAGACGGTCGGCCTGTTCGGCGATGGCAATGGAGGAGGGCCCACCGCGCGCCGCGCCGCTCTGGGCAAGCACCTTGATGGTGGTGAGCGGCGTACGCAGGTCGTGCGATACCGACGCGAAGATCTGGTCCTTGGCGCGCTGCGTTTCACGCAGCATCTCGGCCTGCGCGGCTTCCGCCATGAGCCGCATGCGCTCGGTGCCGGGCGCGGCATAGTAGGCCATGGCGGCAAGGAGCCGCCGGCGCGGGGAATCGAGCACCAGTGGTTGTTCGCCTCGCACGGTGAGCACGCCGATGATGCGCTCCTCTGCCCGGAGCGGCAGAGCAATGAAGCGCGTGCGGATCACCGCAGTGGCACTCGTGCTGATGTCCGCAGTAGGGTGCTCGACCAGTGCGTTGCTGGCCGACAGGAGCACGGGACGCCCCGTTGCGAGGATGCGGGCAGTCGCCTGCTCCGCTTGCGCGCGCAGTGCGTCATCGGAATGGCGATCGAGTGCGGGGGTGCGGGGCTGTGATGGTTGCGCCAGCGGAGCGATGGAACATGCGTCGGCGCCCATCGCGTGACGAACGAGGTTCGCGATGGCCCCAAGTGCCTCCTCAGCCGTTGCGTACTGCAACGACTCGGCGCCTAGCCGCGAGAGCGCCTCTACTTCGCTGGTGCGCGCCTCGGCCGCGTCCGCCTGCTGGCGCGCACGCGTGAGCAGTTCCGTGGCCACGAAGGAGGTCGCCAGGAAATTCAGCAGCACCACCCAGTCGAACGGCTTGCTCACCGTGAACAGCTCGAACGGCGACTGGAAGTAGTAGTTGATGAGCAGGATGCAGATGGCCGACAGCGTGAAGCCAAGGGCACGACCACCGGCAACGCTGCCGCCCAGGACGACGAGCAGCATGGTGAGTGAGACGTGTGCCTGATCGATGTCCGCGCGCGATTGGAGCATTACCACGGTGACGACGGCCAGCAGCAGGCCCCATATGATCCAGGCGGCGGGTCGCCGACCTTGGGTCATTCCTGTGGAACCACGAAGCGATAACCGACCCCAGGCTCCGTGATGATGAGGCGCGGCGCGGCCGGCTCGCGCTCGATCTTCCGGCGCAGGTTGGTGAGGTGCACGCGCAGGTACTGCTGCGGGTTGCCGAACGACTTCGCCCACACCAGGTCGAAGATCTGCTGGTGGGTGAGGGTGCGGCCGGCGTGTGTCACGAAGGTCTGGAGCAGTTGCCACTCGGTGCGCGTGAGCCGGATGAGCGTGCCGTCGCGACGTACTTCGCGGTGTGCGATGTCGATGGAGAGCCCGTCATAGAGAAAGGGCGTCGTGGAGGAATGCATGGCAACCCGTGCGCGGCGCAACTGGGCCTGCACCCGTGCCACCAACTCGGCCAGGCCGAACGGCTTGGTGACGTAGTCGTCCGCACCGGCGGAAAACAGTTCCACTTTCTCCTGCTCGGCGTGACGGGCGGAGAGCACGACGATGGGTACCGTTGACCAGCGCCGTATCTCGAGGCACACCGAAACGCCCGCCATGTCCGGGAGGCCCAGATCCAGGATGATCAGGTCCGGCGATGCGGCCGCGGCTTGTGCGATACCAGCGGCACCGGTTGCCGCTTCCACCACTTCGTCGCAGAGTGGCGCGAGCGCTTCGGAAAGGGCGCGGCGGATCTGCATCTCGTCGTCGATGACGAGGATGGCACCGGCGCGGAGGTCTGGAGTGGCAGTCAGCGTGATGGACATGGCCCGTACAGATTAGCGGCAGGCGACACTAAGAATCCACAAATGTTCGGCGGCTGCAGGGAAACCGCGGCTGACGATCGGTAGTTTCAGGCGTGCGGGTTGGCACGCGTCGTTCTTCAAGGAGTGGGTCCCGTGTTCGGCAATCTCGGTTTTGGCGAGTTGATGGTGATGCTGGTGATCGTGCTGGTTCTGTTCGGCGCGAAACGCGTGCCGGAGATCAGTGCGTCGTTCGGCAAGGGAATCCGCGAGTTCAAGAAGAACCTGAGCGACGTGGAGGGCACCCTCCTGGAGTCGCACAGCTCGCCACCCATCGCGTCGTACCGTCAGCCGATCGAGCAGGCGCGTTCGATGCCCGCGCACGACGATACGCCATCGGAGCCGAAGCGACTCCTGTAGCGGCGCGAAGCAACGGGGAGTTGAGCCGATGAAGGGAATGCGCGTGTATGCCGGTGTGGCGCTGACGGCGTGCGTGGTTGCGTGCGACGGAGTGGCCGGGGAGCAGCGGACGAGCGCACTGTTGCCGCCGCAGGATTCCATTGCCACGGCACTGGAGGTGAGGGCGTCGCTGTCCGGAGGAAATGCGCCCGGCGCGCAGTCGTATTCCTTTCGTGGACTGTATGCCGGGATGACTCGCGCACTTCTCGAGCTCAGGGCTCCCCTGCGAATGCCGGCTGATTCAGTGTGTCGTGCCGCACCGTCGCCGTCCACGGATCTCACCTGCACGTACGAGGTGGCGCTGGGGTCCGATAGTGCGCGGGTGGGGGTGGATGTGCAGTATGGCGCCGAGCAGGCCGGCGGCGGCCGGGTGGCGCGCGTGGTGAAGATCTCGCGCGACCTGCCGCTGGATGTTGATGGAGTACAGATGGCCCGAACGCTTGCCGATGCGTTCGCGGACCAGACCGCACTGCTGGACAAGCGCGATGCCAGCTACGGCCGGCATCAGGCGCAGGTGCGGATGGGCACCGTGAATGGTGCGCGCAAGAACTACGTCGAGCTTACCGTAGTGGCCAAGGGGAGCCGCGAAGTGCTGACCGTGAAATTGAGCCGCCTGTAACCGGCGACTATTTTTTCTTCTTCGGGGCGGCCGTCTTGACGGCCGCCTTTTTGGCGGGTGCCTTTTTTGCCGCGGCCTTGGGCTGGGCGGCCTTCGTGGCGGGCGTCTTTTTCGCGGCGGGAGCGCTCTTCGCCGGCACCTTGGCGGCCACCTTTACAGCCATCTTGGCGGGCGGCTTCGGTGTCGTCGCCTTCACGGGTAGCGGGGCGGTGACCTCTTCAGCTTCTTCCGGCGTGACGACGTCGCTGAAGTCGATTTCAATGTCGTCGTCGACGGCCACCACGGGTGCGACTTCCTTTCTGGGGCGACCCGCCTTGCCCTTCTCCTTGTTCTTGGCGATTTCGGCATCGAACTGCGCCTTCGCCTCGCGCATCAGCTCAAGGTAGGCGGCTTCTCCACGACGAACACTGCGCATGACGATTCCTCTCGAGGGGTGATTGCCGCGGCGAGCTGTATTCGCAGTTGCTTCGTCGGCCGTATTGCCTTTCAAGTGTATACGAATTCAGCACTTAGCGCAACCTTTTGTGGGCGAATTCGCCTCGGATCGCGGTCGGCCTACAGGTTGTTCCGCTTCAATTCCCGCACGGCGAAGTCCGCTGCACGCGCCGTGAGCGCCATGTAGGTCAGCGAGGGATTCTGGCACGCGGTGGACACCATGCATGCGCCATCCGTGACAAAGACGTTCGGCGCATCCCACACCTGGTTGTGCGCGTTGAGCACTGACGACTTCGGATCCCGCCCCATGCGCGCCGTGCCCATCTCGTGAATGCCCTGCCCTGGCGTGTAGCCCTGGTCGAACGGCACCACGTTCCTCACGCCGCACGCGGTGAGCATCTCGGCCATGTCGTTCATCATGTCCTTGCGCATGAGCCGCTCGTTCTCGCCAATGGCGCAGTCGATCTTGAGTACGGGCAGGCCCCACTTGTCCTTTGTCGCGTCGTCGAGCGTGACCTTGTTCTCGTGGTTGGGCAGCATCTCGCCGAACGCGGTACCGCCGATGGTCCACTGGCCTGGCTCCCCGAGCCTGTCCTTGAACCCACCGCCCACGCCGAGCTCGGCGACAGCGCGCGTCCAGTCTTCGCGCCCCGCACCACCCTCGTAGCCGAAACCGCGCAGGTAGGGACGCTTGTCTCCGAACAGGTTGCGATAGCGGGGGATGTACGACGGATTGGGCCGCCGACCGAACACGGTCTTGTCGTCCAGGCCATCGAGCTTTCCCTCGGCGCCGAGCCGGAAGTGATGGTCCATCAGGTTGTGGCCGAGCTCACCGGAGCTGCTGCCCAGGCCACCGGGCCAGACGTCGTGCGCGGAATTGAGCAGGAGCCACGCTGTGTTGAGCGTCGAGGCGCAGAGGAACACGACTTTCGCGGAGTAGTCCGTGGTGGTGTTGGTGATTGCGTCGACGACGCGCACGCCCGTCGCGCGCTTGCGATTCTTGTCATAGAGCACCTCGCTGACAATGGCGAAGGGCTGGAGAGTGAGGCGTCCGGTGGCCATGGCCGCGGGCAGCGTGGACGACTGCGTGCTGAAGTACGCGCCGTAGGGACAGCCGAGCCAGCAGGCGTCGCGATAGTTGCAGGCGCCGCGGCCGGCGAGGGGCTGCGTGAGGTTGGCGGTGCGGCTCGAGATCAGCTTGCGGCGGCCGTCGTAGAGTTTCTCCAGGCGGCCCTTGATGAGCAACTCGCCGCAGTTGAGCGGCATCTCGGGCTGGAATTCGCCGTCGGGCAATTGTGGAAGACCTTCGTGCGAGCCGGCGATTCCGGCGAATTTCTCCACGTGGCTGTACCATGGCGCAATGTCCGCGTAGCGGATGGGCCAGTCGACCGCGATGCCGTCCCTTGCGTTGGCCTCGAAGTCGTAGTCGCTCCAGCGAAAGGAGCAGCGCCCCCACATGAGTGAGCGGCCGCCCACGTGATAGCCTCGGTACCAGTCGAAGCGCTTTACCTCGGTGTAGGGTGATTCTTCCTCGTTCACCCACCAGTCCTCATTCTTCTCGTTGAGTGGGAAGCTGCGCTTGATGACCGGGTGATGGCGCTCCATCTCGGTGGTGCGGCCGCCGCGATGTGGATACGCCCACGGGGGCTTGGCGGCGTTCACGTAATCCTTGATATGCTCGATGTTCTTGCCGCGCTCGAGCAACAGGACGCGAAGGCCGCGTTCGGTGAGCTCCTTGGCCGCCCAACCTCCAGCGATGCCGGATCCCACCACGATGGCGTCATAAGTGACGTCCGACATCGCTACCTCCCACGGTTCAGGTGTGCACCCACAGCGTGTTCCTCACGAGCATCTTGCCAATCGCGCGGATCAGCGCCTTTTCTTGTCTCGCTCAGTGATTCTCGGAGCGGCAGCGGCACGAGCTAGCGCAACCATGAGATCAGCCGCGTCGGCGTCCTCGAGCGACTCTGTGCGCGCGAGTGAGTGCCAGGTGTCGAAACGAAGAGCATGCGAGAGAACGGCGGCGAGACGTGCGTGCTCGGTACCATCCACTTCCCACTTCTCCAGCAGCCCGTCGCGCACGGTTGCAACGAACGCCACCGACGGGGCGGCGGCGGCCGCAAGCTCCGGGAGGCAGTGTACGTCTCTCGCTATGTGAGCGAGCATATCCTCCCCGCGGCGGTAATAATCGTAAAACGCGAGCAACGCCGTTCGCACGCAATCCGCCGCATCGGCCACACCGACCCACGTGGATGGATCGGGCGGCGGGACCTCGGTGTCGAAGTGCGCCGAACATGCCGCATAGATCGCGGAGTCGTTCGCGAAGTGGCGGTAGACCGTGAGCCGTTCGACCCCCGCGCGCTCGGCGATGGCGCTTATGGTCGTACGGGCCGGCCCCACCTCACGGTGCAGGGCCACGACAGCCTTGACGATCCGCTGCCGGGTATCGGCCTTCCGTTCGGCGCGCCGCGTCATCTCGTACTTGCGCGTCTTCATTGGCTGAACATACCTGTTCAGCGAACTATTGACAAACTGAAAAGGCAGGGTAAAGTGCATTCAGTGAACACTAATGTTCACTTGATTATCGCTGCCGATGGCGGTGCCGG
>JACMOE010000609.1 GCA_014378185.1 Gemmatimonadaceae bacterium
GCTCCGGCCGCTGCGGTGCCGGCACCTTCGGTGCGTGCCGACGCGGGAGCCCCCCCCACTGCGAAAGCCAAGGACGCGCCCGCCGCTACCTCCACTGCCCCTCGTACCACTTCGGCAGCCGACTCCCCACCGGGCAACGGCCTCGAAGATCGCCTTCGTACCAAGTCGTCCCCCCTCGTCCGCAAGATCGCCGCGGAGCATGGCGTCGAGATTGCCGTGATGCAGGGCAGTGGGGTGCAGGGGCGAGTCACGCGCCGCGACATCGAGCAGTACCTCGCATCGGGAGTCACGACGCAGGCGGGTTCAGCGCCGCGCACCTCGATGCACGCGCCGTCGGGGGCCGTGCAGCACGGCCCAACGCCCGAGCCATGGGCCGGCGACAAGGTCGAGCCGATGTCCAAGATCCGCTCGCTCACGAGCGACCACATGGTCGCATCGCGCCACACGAACGCGCATGTCACGTCGTTCTTCGAGATCGACCTCACGCGCGTCGCTCGGCTCCGCCAGAAAAACCGCGCGGCCTTCGAGGCGCAGACGGGGCAGAAGCTCACCTTCCTGCCCTTCATCATCAAGACGGTCGTCGACACGCTCAAGCAGTTCCCCGTGCTGAATGCCGCGGTGTCCGGCAACACCATCATCTATCGCAAGCAGATCAACATCGGCATTGCCGTGGCGCTCGAGTGGGGCCTCATCGTTCCGGTGATCAAGCATGCCGACGACCTGTCGCTGTCCGGCCTCACGAAGACGCTGAACGACCTCGCTGATCGCGCGCGGACCAAGCGCCTCAAGCCGGAGGAAGTGCAGCAGGCCACCTTCACCATCACCAATCCAGGCGTATTCGGCTCCCTCCTGGGCACCCCCATCATTCCGCTCGGCACGTCGGCGATCCTCGGGCTCGGTGCCATCGAGAAGCGGCCCAAGGTGATCACCGGTGCGGACGGTGAGGATACGATCGCCATCCGTACGTGCGCGTATTTCTCGCTGTCGTTCGACCACCGCATCGTGGATGGCTCCGATGCGGACAAGTTTCTCGCGGCCGTCAAGTCCGGCCTCGAATCATTTCCCGAGAGCGCGATCTGATCATGCCGCGTTGCCTGACGATTCAACGCACGCTCGTCACGCCGCCCGACCGCGCGAAGTTTTCCGAGCGGCTCCTGCGGAAGCGTGAGTATTACGCGTCCGTCGGATGCCGATACTGGGTGTTCGAGGAAAGCGGGCTGCGCGGTGCGTTCCTCGAGTTCTGCGAGGCCCCCGACGCGGCGACGCTTGCCCGCGCACATGCCTCGGCGCCCGAGCGCGTGCTCGATCCCGCCCGTGTCTACCATGAAGTGGAGTTGCCATAACATGCCCACCCGCACCCTTACGCTGGACGGCCGCGCGTGGCGCGTCATGCCCTCTGGCAAGATCACCCAGTACGATCGCGACGAGTTCGCGCTCCTGTTCGTGGCCGGAGCCGACGAGCACCGGGAAGTTCGCGTGACTCGGTATTCGCCGCAGGGCACGCGCTCCCGCGAGCTCGCACTGGCCGAAATGAGCGACGCGGATCTCGCGCGCCTCTTCACGCAGTCCCAGCCGAGCGAAATGTCGCCCGAGGCTGGTTACGCTCCGTGATGGACGCGCCGGCCACGGCGGGATTCGTCGACCTGCACATGCACTCGACGGCGTCCGACGGCTCGCGGGCTCCCACCGACGTCGTGCGTGCCGCGAAGGACGCTGGCCTGATCGCGATTGCGCTCACCGACCATGACAGCGTGGCCGGCCTCCCGGAGGCGCAGGCGGCGGGCCGCGAGTTGGGCGTGCGGATCGTGAATGGCGTGGAGCTGAGCGCCGTCGAGGGCGAGGCGGAAACCCACCTGCTCGGCCTGCACCTGCGCGACGTCCTTGTCATTGAGCGGGAGCTTGGCGGCTTGCGCGACATGCGGGAGCGGCGCGGACAACAGATCGTGCACAAGCTCGTGGCGCTCGGCGTGCAGGTCACCTTCGAGGATGTCCTCGCGCAGGCGGGTGGCGGTGCCGTGGGACGGCCGCATGTCGCGCGAGCACTCGTGGCGGATGGCTGGGCGACCGATGTCCGTGACGCGTTCGATCGCTATCTGGGCGCAGGCAAGCCGGCGTTCGTGGCCAAGGATCAACTCGGCATGGCGGATGCCATTGCGATGATCCATGCTGCGGGTGGACTCGCCGTCCTCGCGCATCCTGGGCCGGCGGGGACGCGCGAGCGACTAGCCGCGCTTGCCGCGCTGGGCATGGACGGCGTTGAAGTCAAGCATCCCGGCCACTCGCCCAACGACACGGCGCGGCTGAACACCCTCGCCCTGCAATTGGGGCCCGTGGTCAGTGGGGGTCCCGCCTGGCACGGTGCCGCCGACGGGCCGCGAACCATTGGCATGATGCATGTGCCGCAGGAATGGCTGGCGCGACAGGATGCACTGCTCGCGGGCGTCGCACGCACACCCGTCGTGTGACGTGAGTGCGCTTGCCGGTCGAGTGGCGCTGGTCACGGGCGCGGGACGGCGGGTAGGACGCGCCATCGCCGTGGCACTCGGTGCCGAGGGCATGCGGGTTGTCGCACATTACAACGTCTCCGCCGACGGCGCCCTGGAAACCGCCCGCCTCGTGACGGCTGCGGGCGGTTCCGCCACTGTCGTACAAGCGGACCTTGGCAACGTGAGCGCGTGCGAGCAGCTCATCGACACGGTTGTGTCGGGCCAGGGCGAGCTGCACAGCCTGGTGAACTCCGCCGCGATCATGCTTCGCACCCCCGTCGGCACGGTGTCGGAGGGTGACTGGGACGCGATGTACGCGCTCAATGTCCGGGCCCCGTTCTTCCTCACGCAACGCGCGGCACCTGCGCTGCGGGCAACCGGAGGCAGCGTCGTGAACATTGCCGACCTCGCTGCGTTCGAGACGTGGACCGGCTACGTGCCGCACGGCATGACGAAGGCCGCCGTGGTGCAGATGACGCGCGCACTCGCGCACGCGCTGGCGCCGGAGGTGCGCGTCAATGCGGTGGCGCCAGGCGTCGTGCTGCTGCCTGAAGGATTCACCGAGGCACAGGCGGAACACCTGCGACGTACTACGCCGCTGCAGCGCATTGGCACGCCCGAGGACGTTGCCGCGGCTGTGGTATACCTGCTTTGTGCAGGGTTCGTGACGGGCGAGATCATCCGGGTCGACGGCGGACGCCACGTCAGGCGCTGAGCGCACGCCCCGCGTCGAGCGTCCGGTGCAGCAGTTCGGGACGATCGTGGTCGTGGGCGGTGGTTGTTATGGCGGATACTACGTGCGCCAGCTCAGCCGCGCGAGGGCGGCGGGGTTTGCGACGTGGTCCCGCCTGGTGGTGGTCGATCGCAACGCCCTGTGCCTGGTTTCCACGCTCCAGGGGAACGACCGCCCACCCGGCCTTTCGCTGCAAACCGTCACGTGGGAAGCATATTTCAGCAGCTACCTCGGAGCTGCCGCCGAGCGCCCGCTCGAGGTGGCCAACGCCGCCATCGTCCCGTCACCGTTGATGCCGCACCTCCTGGCGGAGTGGCTGGTCCAGCGCGCGCGCGACCGCTGGCCCACGCGGCGTATCGTGGTGGAGCCGCTCGGCGGCGTACCGGGCATACCGTGGCAGATGACCGGCGCGGACGGCACGCAGTATGTGAGCTTCGCCGAATGGGTGTGTCCGATCAATTGTATCGAGCCCGCGCGCTGCCCGGCAACGAGGGGGGATCGGAGCTGGAGCCTGCCGCCGGCGCTGGCGTCGTATGCTGACGACGAGCGCGCGGCCGGCCGGCCGGTCGTCGGGCCGTTCGTGTTCCACTGCGCACATCGAACCCATGGTGTCGGCATGATCGACGTGCGCGACGTCATCGCGGCGGATGCCACGATCGCGGCGCTGGACGCCGCCATTCCGACTACCGTGCTGGTCGGGACCGCGTCGCATTGCCACGGCGCGCTGCAGCGCATCGGGATGGGGAGCGCGTGAGGGGATGTGGTGCACATGGAACCTTGCGGTTCCCTCGCGGACTTCTTGTGGTGAGATTGGATGATTGGCGTGCGAACGTGTTCACCGCAGAGGACCGACCTTGACCACCACCAGAGATTTCGAAGTCGTCATCGTCGGCGCAGGTCCGGCGGGCATGTGCGCTGCCTTGTATACCGGACGGTCCATGTTGACGACCGTGGTGCTCGAGCGGGGCATTCCCGGCGGCGAGCTGCTGAACACGGAGAAGCTGGACGACTGGATCGGCGAGAAGTCGATCCTCGGCTGGGAGTTGGCGAAGAAGTTCGAGGATCACTCGAAGGTGTTTGGCGCCGAATACGTGACGGCCAACGTGAGTTGTGTCACGCGGCTGCCCGACGGCACGTTCGAGACCGTCACGGACGATGGCAATCGCTTCACTTCTCCCGCCGTCATCGTGACGGCCGGCGGTACGCCGGTAAAGCTCGGTATCCCTGGCGAGGTGGAATTTGCGGGAAAGGGCGTGTCCTACTGCGCCATCTGCGACGGGGCGTTCTTCAAGCAGCACACCATTGTCGTCGTGGGCGGGGGAGACGCCGCGGTGGAGGAAGCCGACTTTCTCACACGCTACGCGGCCAAGGTGTACGTGATGCACAGGCGCGACAGCTTCCGCGCGTCGAAAATTCTCCAGGAGCGGCTGTTCGCCAATCCCAAGGCCGAGGTGATCTGGAACGCCGTGGCCGAGGAGGTGCTGGGTGATGACCAGGGGCTCATGAGCGCATTGCGCATCCGTGACGTAATCACCGGGGAGGTGCGTACGCTCGACGCCACTGGTTGCTTCGTCTTCGTCGGTTTCCGCCCCAATACCGGTATCATCAATGGGCATTTCGACCACGACGAAATGGGCTACGTGAAGACCGACACCATCATGCAGACCTCCATCCCGGGCCTGTTCGCCGCGGGCGACCTGCGCTCGCAGCTCACGCGGCAGGTGACGACGGCGGTAGGTGATGCCACCACGGCGGCCATCGCAGTGGAGAAGTACCTGAAGGCCCGGGCCGAGGGCAGCGTGGTCACCCCCGAGGGCACCGGCGGCTACGCGATATGAAGATCGACGTCCGCACGGTGGGCGCCTTCGAGGAGAACTGCTATCTCGTCGTGGACGAGACGAGCGGTCGCGCCGTGCTCGTCGATCCGGGAGACGACGGCCCTCGGTTGATCGAGATGGTGCAGGCCTCCGGCGCCGTGCTCGACGCCATCTGGCTCACGCATGCGCATCTCGATCACATCGGGGCGATCAACAGCGTGCGGGCGGTGTACCCGGTGCCGGTTCGCCTCCATCCTCTGGATCTGCCGTTCTACGAGAGCATGTCGGCGCAGGCGGCGCGGATGTATGGCCTGCCGTGGGACCAGCCCGCCGTGGCTCCGGTGCCCATCGATGACGGTGACGTCCTCACATGCGGGTCGGCGCGGTTCACGGTGATGCACGTGCCCGGACACGCGCCCGGGCACGTCAGCTTCAACGCGGACGACATTGCCCTGTCCGGCGACCTGCTCTTTACGGGCAGCATAGGTCGCACGGATTTGCCGCTCTGCGATCCGTACGCGATGGATACGTCGCTCGTGCGGTTTGGTACGCTGCCGGCGACGACAAAGGTGTACCCCGGGCATGGGGCGGCCACGACCATCGGCCGGGAGCTGGAGACGGACCCCTTCCTCACCGGACGCGCGCGGGCGATCAAGCGATGAGCCTGCGTGCGTCGGTATCCGCGCCGGCCAGCCTCTCACTGCTTGCGGCGTGGACCGGCATCGCGGTGTTCATTGCGGCGGTCGTCGCTCCTGCCGCCTTTGCGGTGCTGCCCACGCGAGCCCTCGCTGGCGCGCTGGTGGGGCGCACGCTGCCCGTGCTCTTCGCGCTGGGAATCTTTGTGGGCGTGCTGGTGGTCATCCTGAATCAGTGGATGGATGCCGGGCGCACGGTGGCGTGGGGTGCCAGCCTCCTCGCGCTGATGTGCGTCGCAGCCATGCTGGTGGAGCGGCGGTTGCGCGAAATGCTTGGCGCGATCGGGGCGCCGATGGAGTCGCTCGCCGCTTCCGATGTGCGCCGTGCCGCATTCGGTCGCCTTCACGGCGTGAGCGTTCTTCTGCTTGGTATCGCGGTCCTTGGCGCATGCGTGGCGGTTGCCATGATCGCGCGCGCTGTTTCCCTGCGGAGTCCACCATGAGCGACGAAGCGAGACTACCCCGTATCGAACCATCCGAGGCGCCAGCGCCCGTACGGCCGACGTTCGATGCGTTCGTCGCTGAACGGGGCAAGGTGCCGAACCTCTACCGCGTCGCCGCGCACGCGCCGGTGATTGCAGCACGGTTGGCCGCGCTCCAGGGCGCGGTGATGGGGCCCGGCGAGGTGCCCGTGCTGCTGAAGGAACTCCTCAGCACGCGGGTGTCGCACATCAACCTGTGCGACTACTGACTCGTCGCCCATACCGCCTTGTCAAGGCGGCTGGGTGGAAGCGAAGCGCAACTCGACGCCGTCGCACGCGCCGAGTATACCGTGTTCGACGAGCCGTGGCGCGCGGCGATGCGCCTTGCTGATGCGATGACGCCGACGCCGGGTATCGTGTCCCAGCCGGTGTACGACGACCTCGCCTCGCACTGGTCGGCGGCGCAGATCGTGGAGATCACGGCGGTCATCGCGATGTTCAATTTCTTCAATCGCTTCGCGCACGCGCTGGCGATTCCTGTCACCACCTGACTGACGCGCCGCGCTGACGTCGGCCTCCCTCACGAGACCTGATTCCATGGCTGCCTCGACACGCTCCGAGAAGGATCCGCTGGGCAACAAGGACGTCCCCTCCGACGCGCTCTACGGCGTGCAGACTGTCCGCGCACAGGAGAACTTTCCCATCAGCGGCCTGGCGCCCCTGTGGCCCTTCGTCATGGCCCAGGTGTGGATCAAGCGCGCGGCGGCGATGACGCATCGCATGACAGGGCGCCTCGACGCGCCGCGTGCCGATGCCATCATTGCCGCGGCGGACGAGGTACTGGCCCGCAAGCACGACGCGCAGTTCATCGTCGATCCCTACCAGGCCGGCGCGGGCACGTCGCACAACATGAACGTCAACGAGGTGCTGGCGAATCGCGCCAACGAGATCCTGGGAGGACAGCGTGGCACCTACACGCCGGTCCACCCGAATGATCACGTCAACATGGCGCAGAGCACGAACGACACGATTCCCACGAATATCCGCCTCGCGTGCCTGTCGCAGCTCGCCGCGTTCGTCGAGGCCTTCGAGGGATTGCGCGTCGCGCTCGCCGCCAAGGGCCGCGAGTTCGACCATGTCGTGAAGGCCGGCCGCACGCACCTGCAGGACGCCATGCCCATCCGGCTGGGGCAGGAGTTCACCGCCTACGCCGGTTCGCTCGATCGCGGCATCCGCCGCGTGAAGGAGGCGGCGGGCTACCTGCGGGACCTCGGCATCGGCGGCAGCGCGGTGGGGACGGGGGTGACGGTCGAGAACGAGTATCCCGCGCTCACCGTCGAGCACCTGCGCGCCATCACCGGCCTCGACCTGCCCGTGGGGGAGGACCGCATCCAGCTCATGCAGAGCATGGGTGATGTGGCGGGGTTCAGCGCGGCCATGCGCGTGCTCGCGATCGACCTGAGCAAGATCGCCAGCGACCTGCGCATCATGGTGATGGGTCCGCGCACGGGAATCGACGAGATCAAGTTGCCGGCCGTGCAGCCAGGATCGTCGATCATGCCCGGCAAGATCAATCCGTCCGTTCCGGAAATGGTCAACCAGGTGTGTTTTCAGGTGATGGGGCTGGACACCACCGTCGCGATCGCGTCCGAACATGGACAGCTGGAGCTCAACGTGATGATGCCGGTCATTGCGTTCAACGTCCTGCTGTCCATGCGCATCATGACGAATACCGCGCGCGTCTTCAACGAGAAGTGCGTGTCCGGCATCGAGGCCCACGAGGACATGTGCGCCTACTGGGTAGAGCGCTCCGCGGCGCTCGCCACCGCGCTCATGCCGCACATCGGTTATGCGCGGGCCGCGGAGTTGAGCAAGCAGTCCGTGAAGGAGGGTGTGCTCGTTCGAGACATGGTGCGCCGCGATCACCTGCTGCCCGACGACCAGATCGACGACGTGCTGGACCTTCGCAAGATGACGGAGATCGGCGTGCCTGGCGGGGGAGGGTGACGGGGGACGGGGGACGGGTCGCTCGCTGGACGGCCAACCCTCGCCGTCAAGGCCGCAGGGCGGCCGGCCCGTCGAGGCCGCGGAGCGGCCGGCCCGTCGAGGCGCGTAGCGCCGGCCCGTCAAGCGAGCGCCAGCGAGCGGCCCGTGA
>JACMOE010000610.1 GCA_014378185.1 Gemmatimonadaceae bacterium
CGGCAGGTGCACGAACGAGTTCTCGGGCAAGCCCTGCCATCCACGCGCATCGAGGAACGCGGTGATGCCATCGTTGCCGAGCATCTCGATACGCTTCTCGTAGCGCAGTGCATCCCACAGTGACCCACATGCGCCACTCAGCTTCCGCGGCACGCAGCCCGCTTCGTCCGGCGGTCCGCTCAACGTCACCGGCGGCAGCTCACCATTGGCCACACGCGTGAGGTTGATGAGCGGCACCGCCTCCGCCGCACGGTTGAGACGAATGAGCGCCTCGGCCTTGAGCAGATTCATCTCTGTCACGGACACCGCGAGCTGCGGACCGGTCGTCCATGTGTCGGTCGTGCCGCTCCGCTTGTAGAAGTAGTGCGAGAAGCGGTACGAGCCACGCGAGATCGCGAAGATGTTGCTGGCGTTGTAGCCCACATACTTGCCGGGCGTCGCCGGCGCACCGAGCGCGTGGATGCGCCGATCTTTGCTGCGGATCTGGAACGCCGCGCGGCTGTTGAGCGGAGTCGCGAGATAGTTCACGAAGCCGTTGGTGGAATCCGCGAGACCCAGCACGTGATAGCTCGGACGCCCGTAATCGCTGGGCGGACCGGTGCGCAGACGCGCGGCGAGTCGTTTCCAGTCATCCCAGAGGATCTCGGGCTGTGCAACGGGAGCGAAGTCGGTCTTGATGCCGGCGTCAATGCGTGTGATCACCTGCGCCCAGTTCACCGCCGCACGCTCTGCGCGGGTGCGAGGGGTGCCGGCGATGATGCGCGCCGCGTACGAGTTTGCGAGCTGCACGAACTGGTCGCGCGTCATTGCCTGGAACAGCCATGAGTCTCCGGGCAACGTGAACGCCGGTCCGCCGTTCGCCGCGGCGATGGCCGCGTCAAGTTGCGCCACTGCCGCAACTGAAACTGCAGGATAGGCCTGGAACACCGGCTTCGTGATCGTGTCCAGCTTGAGCTTCTCGTCGGCCACGAAGGCGGAGTCGAAGTAGAGGGCGAGATGCCCATGCGCCACGCCCTGCATGAACTTGCCAACGGCCTTCGTGCGCGCCGTGCGCGTCGGGTCCACGACGACCAGGCCGCCATCGATGGCGATCAATGCATCGTTCACCGACGAGATGGTGCGATAGAGTCCGTACCATGGCGTTTCGCTCACGGCGGACCTTGCATTCACCGGACTGTTGTTCCACGCCGAGCGCGGCTCGGAGCTGGGCTCGAGCTGACCGAAGTCGGCGAAGCCGGAGGTGAACTCGTTCGCCATCGTGGTGAACGCCCATGATGGATAGGTACCGTGGCCGATCACCGGCCACAGCGTGCGGAAGGAAGTGGAGACGAACGACTCGGCAGACACCGGCTGCTTCGTCGCCCGCTCGCGATCGGGTTCGTTGGGGTTGGTGACGGTGAGATCCTGGCACGCCATCGCGGCCAGGAGGAGACCCGCCCCGAGGTACTGCTTTCGGTTGGTCATCGGATTCCTCGTGTGGGTCAGATGTCGAGCGTGACGCTGCCCGTGAACGTCCGGTAGCGTGGGTAGCCGAAGCTGTCCAGTCGGATCGTCGTGGGGAAATTGGAGTC
>JACMOE010000611.1 GCA_014378185.1 Gemmatimonadaceae bacterium
CGCCGGCCACATCAGCACCCGGGGGTGGTGCCCATCGCGACCAGCACGCCAAACGACCTGTGGACGGCGGACTTCAAGGGCCAGTTCCGCACCGGCAACGGCGTGTATTGCTATCCGCTCACCATCGCCGATCAGCACACGCGCTACCTGCTCACGTGCCATGGCCTCCTCTCGACGGAGACCGTGACGGCCCGGCCGATCTTCGAGCGAGCCTTCCGGGAGTACGGATTGCCGCGCGCGATCCGCACCGATAACGGCGTCCCCTTCGCAACGCAGGCGATTCACGGGCTGTCGTACCTGAATGTGTGGTGGATGCGTCTCGGCATCCAGCACCAGCGGATCCATCCCGGTCGCCCGCAGCAGAACGGCGCCCATGAGCGGATGCATCGCACATTGAAACGACAGGCCACCCGGCCTGCAATGCGCACCGGTACGAGCCAGCAGCGCGCCTTTGATACGTTTCGTGCGGAGTACAACGACGAGCGGCCGCACGAGTACTTGGACATGGCGACGCCGACCTCGCAGTACACCAGGTCGCCCCGCGAATATTCGGCTCGCCCGCCGGTGCCCGCGTACCCAGGGCACTACCTCGTGAAGAAAGTGACGACGGGGGGCACCTTCCGGCTGCAGCACTAGTGTAGTGAATCAGAAATAACGTGCATATTATCTCCGGAGGTGGTATCTTGCTGGCCATGCCACTTCCCATACGAGTAACGACGCTGCGGCGCGGGGACCGGACGATCCTCGAACAATGGGCGCGGGCGCGCACGACGCCGCGCCGGGTCTTGGAGCGTGCGCGTATCGTGCTGGCGTCCGCCGACGGCGACGCAGGGGATGCCATCTGCGGGCGGCTTGGCGTGTCTCGCCCGACGGTCAGCCGCTGGTTGGATCGCTACGATGCGGAGGGCGCGGCGGGGCTGCTCGCGGACCGTCCCCGCGCAGGCCGCCCGAAGCAGATTACCCTCGCGATGGAGGCGACGATCATCGAGGCCACGCTTCACACGCCACCGCCCGACCAGGGCACGCACTGGAGCACCCGCGTGATGGCGGCGCAGGCCGGTGTGCACCAGACCACGATTGCCCGCATCTGGCGCGCGCACGGCGTGAAGCCGCACTTGGTCGACACCTTCAAGGTATCGACGGATCCCGAGTTCATCGCCAAGCTGCGCGATGTCGTCGGGCTCTACGTCGATCCGCCCAAGCGCGCGGTGGTGTTCTCGGTCGATGAGAAGAGTCAGATCCAGGCACTGAACCGCACGCAGCCTGGGCTCCCCATGAAAAAGGGCCGCGCGGGCACCATGACGCACGATTACGAGCGACATGGCACCACCACCCTCTTCGCCGCGCTCGACGTCGCGACCGGACACATCGAGCATGCCTGCCATCCCCGGCATCGCCGCGACGAGTTTCTCCGGTTTATGACGCAGATTGAACGGCGCGTGCCCAAGGGGCTCAGTGTCCATGTGATTCTCGATAATTATGCGACGCACAAGACGCCCGAAGTCGCCGCGTGGTTGCGGCACCACCCGCGGGTCCACTTCCACTTCACGCCCACATCGGCCTCGTGGCTGAACTTGGTCGAACGCTTCTTCAGCGAACTCACGACGCGGCAACTCCGCCGCCTCGCCGTGACCTCTGTTCGCGAACTCGAACAGGCGATCCGCGAGTACATCGCCCAGCGCAACACCGATCCCACGCCGTTTACCTGGACCGCGTCCGTGCGGGCAATCCTGGCCAAGGTCAAAAAGGCGAACGATACTTTGGCTTCACTACACTAG
>JACMOE010000612.1 GCA_014378185.1 Gemmatimonadaceae bacterium
CGGCTCCGCAGCGCATGGCTACTTCGAGTGCTACGAGCCGCTCACCGACGTCACGCGAGCCGCGCCATTCCGCGCCGCGGGCAAGGTGACGCCGGTGTTCGTGCGCTTCTCCACCGTGGCCGGTGAGCGAGGCTCCGTGGACACCGCGCGCGACGTACGCGGCTTTGCCGTGAAGTTCTACACGGACGAAGGCAACTGGGACCTGGTGGGGAACAACATGCCGGTATTCTTCATCCAGGATGCGATGAAGTTTCCGGACCTCATCCACGCGGTGAAGCCGGAACCGCACCACGGCATGCCGCAGGCGGCCTCCGCGCACGACACGTTCTGGGACTTCATTTCCCTGATGCCCGAGTCCACACACATGATGATGTGGGTCATGTCCGATCGCGCCATTCCGCGCAGCTATCGCATGATGCAGGGCTTTGGCGTGCACACGTACCGCATGGTGAACGACGCTGGCAAAACGGTGTTCGTGAAGTTCCACTGGCGGCCAAAGCAGGGCACGCATTCGCTGGTGTGGGACGAAGCAGCCAAGCTCGCCGGCGCCGACGCGGACTTCCATCGCCGCGACCTGTGGGAGGCAATCGAGGCGGGCGAGTATCCCGAGTGGGAGATGGGCCTCCAGATTTTCACGGAAGAACAGGCCGAAGGATTCAGCTTCGACGTGCTCGATGCCACCAAGCTGATTCCGGAAGAGCTCGTGCCGGTCACGCCGGTGGGACGCATGGTGCTGAACCGCAACCCGGACAACTTCTTCGCCGAGACGGAGCAGGTGGCGTTCTGCACCGCGCACGTGGTGCCGGGCATCGACTTCTCCAACGATCCCCTGCTCGCGGGCCGCATTCACTCGTATGTGGACACGCAGATCTCGCGGCTGGGCGGTCCCAATTTTCACGAGATCCCCATCAACGCTCCCCTCGCACCCGTGCACAACAACCAGCGCGATGGCATCCACCGGCAGGCGATTCCACGCGGGCGCGTGTCGTATGAGCCGAACTCGCTGGCCGGCGGATGTCCCTTCCAGGCAGGCGCCAGGGGATTCGTGTCGTTCCCGGAGCCGATCCACGACGACAAGCTGCGGGGCAAGCCGGAGAAGTTCGCGGATCACTACACGCAGGCCACGCTGTTCTACAACAGCCAGACCGCGTGGGAGAAGGCGCACATCGTCGGTGCCTTCCGCTTCGAGCTCAGCAAGTTGACGGTGCCGGCCATCCGTGAGCGAATGGTGGCGTCGCTGCGCAACGTGGACGAGGACCTCGCGGCGCAGGTGGCCGAGGGGCTGGCGCTCGACCTCCCGGACCCGCTGCCGCGCGTGCTCGAGACGCCGGCCAGTCCGGAAGTGACGACGTCGCCGGAACTCTCACTCACCGCACTGCCGGGCGAGACTGGCGTGCGGACACGGCATGTCGCCATTCTCGTCGCCAATGGAGTGGACGGGGCGTCGCTGAAGGCACTGCACGCCGCACTCACCACCGCCGGCGCTGTACCCCGGTTCGTCGCGCCACGACTCGGCACGGTCAGCACGACGAGCGGCGGAGCCATCGAGGCCGATGCATCGATGGAGAACTCTCCGCCCGTGCTGTTCGATGCACTCATCCTTCCGGACGGCGACGCCGGCCTCCGTGCGCTCGCCCTGGACGGGCACACCATGGATTTCGTCACCAACCAGTATCGTCATGGCAAGACCATCCTCGCACTCGGCGCATCGCGTGCATTGCTGGAAAAGGCGGGAATACCGGCCCGGGCGGGCGGAAAGGGTGACGCGGGCCTGCTGATCTTGTCGCGTGACGACGAGCAGGCCGGCGAGCGCTTCATGGCCGCGCTCGCACTGCATCGCCATCCACAGCGGGAGAGCGA
>JACMOE010000613.1 GCA_014378185.1 Gemmatimonadaceae bacterium
AACCGATAGCGGTGCCCTCGCGCTCGCGGCGATCAGAGCGCGCCGCGCGACTTGAGCTCGAGGTACTGGTTCACGATGGCCGCCGCCATGGCATCCGGCGCCACGTCGAGCACCACCACTCCCGCATCGCGCATGCGCTGAAGCGCCGTGAGTCGCTCGGCCACCAGTTCCTCCGCTGCACCACTCGCGTACAGGTCCGCGCTGCCAGCGGAGGAAGCGAGTGCGGACGCGGCGTGGAGCAAGGCTTCGTTCCGCAGTGCGACGACGACGGCAAGGTGCCGCGATGCCCCGCGGGTGAGGTGCGCCAGCAGTGACCGCGCGGCGCGGGCGTCGATGACGTCGGTGACCAGCACGATGAGCGCGCGCTTTCGCTGGCGCTGCGCAAGGGTGCGAAAGGCGGTGGCGTAATCCGGCTCCACGAGCGTGGGCTGCAGTGGAACGAGGGCAGTCCGCAAGGCGTGTAGCGCCGGAATGCCGCGTTGTGCGGGAACGAGTGCGCGCAGCTGGTCGTCGAACACCAGGGCGCCAACGCGATCGCCCGCGTGAATGGTCACGTCGGCCAGCAGCAGCGCCGCAGAGAGCGCATACTCGAAGCGCGGGTAGCGGCCAGACAGCTGTGTCATCGAGCGGCCGGCGTCCACCATGATGTACACCGTCTGCGACTGCTCTACCGTGAATTCGCGCGTGATGGGATGGCCGCGCCGAGCGGTGGCCTTCCAGTCGATGTGACGTGGATCGTCGCCAACGGTGTAATCGCGCAGACGCGAGAAGCTGCGCCCCTCCCCGCGGCGTGGGGTGCTGCGCACGCCCACGGTGGCAAGCCGATGGTGCACGGCCAGCCACCGGAACCGCTTCACGCCCGCGAGCGACGGCGCGACCAGCACGCGATCCGTCGTGGCATGGCGGAAGGTGCGCGAAGCGAGTCCCAGTGGCGTGCGGACGCGAATCGCGAGCTCGCCCAGGGGAGCATCGCCCCGATCCGCCCCGGTCACGCGAAATGCCAACGCGGTCTCGCCGCGCGCTGGCAGCCGCGTCTGTGCAAACGGCAATGCACCTGCCAGGTGCTTCGAGGGCAGCGCATCGAAAAGCGTGACGTCAAGACGACGTCCCCAGCGCGACGAAAGGGTGTACACCCCGTCCGCGGCATCTCCAACGCCGACCGTATCGGGAAAATCTCGGCGCACATCGATGTCGGTGGCGGACGGGAGCGCGGCAACGTCCACGATGAGTGCGAGCACTGCCCCGAGCAGCGCGAGCGCGGCAACGAGGGCGCCAACGCGCCACCCACTCAACAACCACAATGGCGCAATCGCCGCGGCGACGAGGGCCAGGCGAAAGGTGGGCGCGAAGCCGAGTGTCGCACGCACGTCGCTACTCCGGCACGCGTACGCGATCCAGCAACGCCGCCAGCACGTCGTCGGGTGTGCGGCCTTCCACTTCGAGTTCCGGCGACAGCGCGATGCGATGGCGCAGCACCGCGGGCGCAATGCCCTTCACGTCGTCCGGCGTGACGAAGTCTCGTCCCTCGAGCACCGCCACGGCACGCGCGGCGCGGAAGAGCGACACCGTCGCGCGTGGCGATGCGCCGAGCGCGAGCATCCGCTCCTCGCGTGTGGACCGGGTGATGTCGGCGATGTAAGCCCGCACATCCGCCGCGACGCGCACGCCATCCACGAGCGACCGCAGGGACGTGACCTCGCTCGCCGTGAGTGCCGCAGGCATGGCCGCATCGTCCAGCCGCTCCGCGTCGAAGCCTCCTTCGTAGCGCGCGAGCAGCTCGAGTTCCGCGTCGCGCGAGGGATACGGCATCACGGCCTTGATGAGAAACCGGTCGAGCTGCGCCTCGGGCAGCGGATAGGTGCCCTCGTGTTCCACCGGGTTCTGCGTGGCGAACACCGTGAACAGGTCGCCCAGCGATCGTGACACGCCGTCAACCGTCACCTGTCGTTCGGCCATTGCCTCCAGCAGCGCCGCCTGCGTCTTGGCTGGCGCGCGGTTGATCTCGTCGCCGAGCAGCAAGTCGGTGAACACCGGGCCAGGCTGAAACTCGAAACCCCGCGCCGGATCGCGCAGCACGGTCACGCCGGTCACGACGGAGGGCATGAGGTCTGGCGTGGACTGGATGCGCGCAAAGCGCAAACCCAGCGACGCGGAGGGCGAACGCACGAGCAGCGTCTTGGCGGTGCCCGGGACGCCCTCAACGAGCACGTGGCCGCGTGCCAGGAACGCCACGAGCGTATCGGTAACGGTCGCCTCCTGCCCTACCACGCGAGTCGCCACCGATTGCCGCACGCGATCGAGAAGCGATGCGCCCTGTTCAGGCGTGAGGGGTATGCTCATGAATTGGTCGTCGTCAGGGTAGTTTCGATGCGGCGAAGCGCCGCACCCACCGCGGGAAGGTCGCGGTCCGGAATGGTGTCATGCAGCGCTCGCCGCACCACCGCGACGTCTGCGGCAAGCGCCGTGCTGAGTGCAGAGGTCCTATCCATGAATTCGTCATCGGCGCGCGCACGGGCTGCGGGTCCGCCGCGCTCGACGCGTCGTCGCACGCCGCGCAGCAGGCGCGCACTGATCGTGCGCGTTGCATGCACCTGCTCGTACGCATGCGCCAGCGCATCGACCTGTTCCAGGGGATCGCGACGCTCGACGCGCGTGACATCCGGCGGCCGGACGGCGCGCGGTGCCGCCGCGAGCAGCAGCACGAGGGCGGCGAGCACTGCTGCCAGGATAGTTCGTCCAACGGGATGCCCGAGCAGGAAATCAGTGGTCACGCTCGCGACACCCACTCGCGACCCGAAGCCCTGATGATATTCGTCGAACACGATGGTGGTGCGCAGAACGGCGCCACCAGCGCGCAGCCATTCCAGCATGTGCACGGCGATGGTGTCCACGCCCCACATGCAATACCGAAGGACGTCGTTGCGCAGCAGGTCCGGGTCGGCAACGACGATGACCCTGCCCTGCCCCAGCGCGAACCCTGCTGCCGCGTCACCCGGATGCGGCAGCCCGAAGGCATCGGTCTGCATGGGAGCGAAGCCAACGCGATCCGCGGGTGCGCCCTTCAGCCAGCGAAGCCCCAGCAGGTGCACGCGTGCGTCGGGCCAGAGCGGCGGAGCCAGGGTCCGACGAGCCGCGCAGGAAGGCTCGGTGGCGACGCGGAACGGCAGCACGCCGCCGCGCGTCGAGTGCGCCACACCGAGCGAATCGGAGAGCGGCGTGCGCCCCTGCAGCACGAGCAGGAGCGCATCTCCGCCACGAACCGCCTGGAGGTACGCGTGAGCCTCCGCCGGCAACACGGGCGTGACCGGTGCAAGCACCGCGTGAATGGTGTGTCCGTCGAACGAGGTGGGCGCCGCCACGCTGTCGCTGCGCAGCGTCCGCCAGCCGAGCCGCGTGGCCATGTCGTGCAGCACGCGCGCGCCGAGCGCGTTCGCCAGATGAGACGACAGCCGTGGGTCGCCGAAGCGGCCCGATGCCGCCTGCGGGGTGAACAGGGCGACGATGAGGACGATTGATCCCACCACCGGCAGTATGACGCCGGGTCGTGTCCACCACTCGCGGCCTGGCGTACTCCCGGGATCAGTCATCACGCTGCGCGCGCCGTCGCACGAAACGGTCCGGCGAGCGCCTGTAGCTCGTCCAGGGCAGTCGCATCCGCGGGCCGATGACCATAGACCACGACGTCGAAGCGGGCGATGAACGCGCGGTACGACGCCAGCGACGGCGCGCCGCGACGACGCAGCTCGCGCGCGTAGTCTCCACTCGTCTTCGCAGGGTCGAGCCGCAGCCGTTCCCGCTGGCCGATGGACTGCATTACCCCGCGATAGAGCGCATGCGCAGCGTCCTCATATCGTCCCTCCCGCGTCAACACGTCAGCGGCAAGCCACGCGTCCTCTGCCGTCGCCACGCCACCTCGCCGCCTGGGTGCCCCGCCCGCACGATCGTCGCGCGGGCGCGCGGCGATCAAGGAGCGGAGGACCACGAACATCACGAGCAGCGCGGCAACGCCCAACCCGATGGTGCGGAGCGATGGCCCGTGCTCGAACCGTCGCGCCAGGTGCTGCAAGACGTCGGTGGCCCACAGGAGCACGCGGTCGG
>JACMOE010000614.1 GCA_014378185.1 Gemmatimonadaceae bacterium
ACCACATGATCGCCGGCTGGCATCTCGCCCTTGATGCGGCGGTACAGGTACTTGTGCTCGAAGAACAGCACGCAGTCGTCGTCCCGGATGGCGGCCTTCATCAAACCCTTCGCGTCTTCCGCGGTACTCGGGTACACCACCTTGAGTCCGGGCGTATGGATGAAGCCGGCTTCAGGATTCTGCGAGTGAAAGGGCCCACCACGTACATAGCCTCCGCTCGGTCCGCGCACCACCATTGGCGTCGGCAGGAAGGCGCGATATCGCGCCGTCGCGACGTAGTTCGTGAGCATGTCGTACGCGTTGGCGATGAAGTCGATGAATTGCATCTCCACCACGGGGCGCATGCCCATGTGTGCCGCGCCTGCCGCCGCGCCCACGATCCCGATCTCGGAGATCGGGCTGTCGATGACTCGTGATTCCCCGAACTTCGCCTGCAGGCCATCGGTGACCTTGAACGCTCCGCCGTATGCGCCGATGTCCTCGCCAATCATGAACACATTCGGATCGCGCTCCATCTCCTCGAACAGCGCCTCGCGAATCGCCTCGAGATACGTGATCTCCGCCATCAGTCGGTCCGCGTGACGGGCACGTCGAACGTGCCCCAGCCCTGCGGCCGCTCGTTCACCGCGACGGCAGCTCCCCTTCCCTCGCGGAACCACAGCGGTTTCTCGACGGCGGGAACGGCGTAGATGCCCACGAGCGCGTCGAGGGGCTCGGGCGCGCCCGACGCCTCGGCAGCGTCGGTGGCCAGGTCGATCTCCCGTTGTACCCGGGCGTCGATCTCACCGAGCTCCGCGGAGGTGACGCCTTCAGCGCCAAGCCGAGCGACGTAGCGATCGATCGGATCGTTTTCCCGTGCCCAGCGCTCTCCCTCGCCCTCCGGGACATAGGACTGGTTGTCGTGCTCCGCGTGTCCCTTGCGGCGATACGTCATGAGTTCGACGATCGACGCGCCCTCGCCGCGGCGCGCGCGGACAACCGCGCGCTTCGTCGCCTCATAGGTGGCAATGACGTCGTTGCCGTCGGCGCGTTCGCCGGGCACGCCGTAGCCGATCGCCTTGTCCACCAGCCGCGCGGCCGCCGTCTGCTTCGACGTGGGCGTGGAGTACGCGTAGCCGTTGTTCTCGATGATCACCACGAGCGGGCACCGTTGCACCGCGGCGAAATTCATCCCTTCGTGAAACGCGCCTGTCGATGTCGCACCATCGCCGACGTACACGAGACCAACGCGCGTCTCGCCGCGCATCTTGAAGGTCAACGTCACGCCGGCCATCACGGGCACCATGTCACCAAGCGGCGAAATCTGCCCGATGAACCCGCGCACCGTGTCGCCGAAATGAATGTTCAGCTCGCGTCCGCGCGTCGGCGAATCACCGCGCGCCATGTACTGCTTGAGGATCTCGACCGGGCTGGCGCCCTTCACGAGCATCGACCCGAGGTTGCGGATGAGGGGGGAGAGGATATCGCCGTCGCGCAACGCGTACGCACTGCCAACGGAATCCGCCTCCTGGCCGAGCGAGCGAAACAACCCGCCCACCACCTTCGTCTGGCGGTACAGGTTCACCAGCCGCTCCTCGAGCGAGCGGGTGAGGCGCATGAAGTAGTAGAGCTCGAGCCGCTGCGCGCGGGTGAGCGAAGTCTCGACGTCGCCTGTGGACTGCGGTGCCGCTGCTCGTCCTCCGCTCCGCGTCGATGCTGACCGCGGCGCGGCCACTAGTACGCCGCTTGGAGCGTGTGCGACGGATCTTCGCCGCGATGCACTTGCAGGAAGAACTTCTTCACGTTGCGGTCGAGGCGACTTTCCCCCATCTGGTCCGTGGCGACCTCGACGAAGGTGTAGTGCCCACCCTCGGCCCGGACGCTCAACTTCATCGCGCCCAACGGGCCAGCGAGTTGACGCGTGCGCGACGTGGTGGCAGCCGGCGACATTCCGAGCGCCGCGAAGAAGCGATCCGCCACGACGAGCACGTCGGCTGGCGGCATGTGACTGCGGTAGAAATGACGCATGATCTTACGGTTTCCCGCTCCGCTCCGGGAGCACGTCCTGCATCCATTCCGTCTTCTCGAGCGGCCTGGACGCGTCGCCGTGAAACTGAATGCCGACGGCCCACTGCTCCGCACTCACGTAGTTGAGCTTGGCCGAGTAGGCGCCGACCTGGGGTGACTTGACGAAGCCGTCGTATGTGCGGGCCCCTTCGCGCGTGTTGGCGAAGATGCGCCCCTCGCCGGTCTCGATTGGCTGGCCCGTCTTCCGGTCCGTCACCTTGATGGTATAGATGACATCCTCCCGCGCATGCGGCGGGATGGGATCGGACGTGATGACCATCTTGTAGCTGTCCGTACCCTGGCGCAGTTCAAGCTGGTGATCTCCGCCGAAACACGACGCCACGCCAGCGAGCGTGGAGAGCAGCGCGGCCGCCGCGAGCCGTCGTGTGCCGGCGGCGTGCATCATGACTGGTAATACTCCAGGCCGAGGTGCGTGATCTGCTCCTCGCCCATGAGGTGGCGCAACGTGTTCTTCAACTTCGTCTGCTGGATGAACAGGTCGTGCTCCGCCTGCAATCCCGGCGCCGTCATGGGGCTCTTGTAGTAGAACGACAGCCATTCCTGGATGCCCTTCATGCCTGCCCGCTGGGCGAAGTCGCTGAACAACGCGAGGTCGAGCACGAGCGGCGCGGCGAGGATCGAGTCACGGCAGAGGAAGTTGACCTTGATCTGCATCGGGTAGCCCATCCAGCCCACGATGTCGATGTTGTCCCAGCCTTCCTTGTTGTCGCCGCGCGGCGGATAGTAGTTGATGCGCACCACGTGCGTAAAGTCCTTGTACAGCTCCGGATACTTCTCGGGCTGCAGGATGGTGTGCAGCACGGAGAGCTTCGACTCTTCCTTCGTCTTGAACGACGCCGGATCGTCGAGCACTTCCCCGTCGCGGTTGCCGAGGATGTTCGTGGAGTACCAGCCGGCGAGGCCGAGCATGCGCGCCTTGATGCCTGGCGCGATGATGGTCTTCATCCAGGTCTGGCCCGTCTTGAAATCCTTGCCCGAGATCGGCACGCCCTTGTCATTCGCGAGCTGCACGAGCGCCGGGATATCCACGGACAGGTTCGGCGCGCCATTGCAGAACGGGACGCCCTCCATCAGCGCCGCGTAGGCATAGAGCATCGACGGGGCGATCACCTCGTCGTTGTTCTCCATCGCCTTCTCGAACTGCTCGAGCGTGGCATGCTGCGGGCCGGGCCGGATGAAGATCTCGGTGGACGCGCACCATACGATCACGAGGCGGTCGCAGTTGTGCTTCGCCTTGAAATCCCGCATGTCCTGGCGGAGCTGCTCGGCCAGATCGCGCTTGGTCTTGCCCTTCTTCACGTTCGTGCCGTGCAGCCGCGTGACGTAATGGTTCTCGAACACCGCCGGCATCGGCTTGATGGCCGAGAGGAAGTCCTTGATCGGCTCGAGGTGCTTGTCTTCCAGTACACCGGCCTTTTTCGCGGCGGTGTACGCGTCATCCGGAATGGGATCCCACGCACCAAACACGATGTCCTTCAGCTCGGCGAGCGGGACGAAGTCCTTGATGAGCGGCGCGCGGTTGTCCGTGCGCTTGCCAAGCCGGATGGTGGCCATCTGGGTGAGCGAGCCGATGGGGCTGCCCGTGCCGCGGCGGATGTTCTCGACGCCCGCCATGAACGTCGTGGCAACGGCGCCGAGACCGGGGGTAAGGATGCCGAGCGTGCCGGTGGCGGGGCGCGGCGCGGACCGCTTGTCAGAAGTGGAACCTTGCACTGGATCTCCTTTTAGACGAGGGCGCGGCGTGCGGCGGCGGGCAGGGATCCGGGACTGGCCTCGGCTTCCGTGCGCGCCGACGCGGCAGCTGCTCGCGTGGTCGCGGAATAGACGAACACGACGCGCTGGATCACAGTGATCCAGGCCGTGACGGTCAGAACGACGATGATGATGGCCAACGGCCATCCGTTGAAGAACAGCCCGAACAATGCCTGTGGTGCCGCCATGAGCACGACACGCTCGGGACGCTGAAGCATACCTACCTTTGCGTCGAGTCCAAGCGCTTCGGCGCGCGCCCGCGTGTACGACGTCAGGAAAGCGCCAAGGAGACCCAGCAGTGCCGTGATCATCAATGGCACGCTGTGGTGCAACCCACTCGTAGCGTAGAACACCGCCAACCCGCCCAGGACGAACCCGTCGGCGAGACGGTCGAGCGTGGAGTCGAGGAACGCGCCGAACGTGGAGCTGAGGTTGGAGCGGCGCGCCACCGTGCCCGCAAGCACGTCGAACAGGGCCGTGATCGACAGGAACCAGCCCCCCGTCTTGATGTGCCCGGTGGCGTAGATGATGCCGCCGACCACCGTGCACACCGTACCGAATACGGTGATCGTATTCGGATGCACGCGACGCTCAACCAGCCAGTCTGCCACTGGATCGATGAGCCGCAAGTAGCCGTTTTTCACCCAGTCGGGCAGAAGCGTCATGCGGCTCCGAGTCGCACAGAGGTCTCGCAGCCTGCCATGCGCGCAGCGGTAACGAGTGGCGAAAAAGCGAACGGGCCGGAGTGTGGGCTCCGTCTCGGGAATGTATGCAGGGTCACCATGTCCAGCAACCGACGAAGAGCCAACGTCCAGCGCTCGCCTCGATCAGGGAACGCTCCACACATACAGCCCGGTGAGCGACACGTCGCGGCTGCCATACGTGCGCGATCCATCAACCGTGACGGCCTTGAACGTCACCTTGGTGCCACTCGCAACGCCTTGCACCGGCACCCGCTCCACGGTATTGGCAGGCACCTGACGCAGGAACAGCTCGCTGCCGCCCGTTGGCGTGGCATAAACGTTCACGGCCTGGCTCAGGTTGTTCGTGACCTGCACGGACAACTCGGAGGTCGCCGCTGGTGCGGTGCGCACTTCGGCAGCACGACCGCCACAGGCGGTGGCAGTGGCGGCGATCAGCGCAAGCGACAGCAGGGCCGCTCTCGGTGAAACTTTCATGAACTGCTCCTCATGGTGATCGGTCGGACGCTCAGGATGAGCGCGTTGCCCGCAAGACACGTGCGAGATGCGCTACAACGTGGAGGTTACTCGGAAAGCCTGAGCGGCGCCACCTCGTGCGCAGCATCGGCCCGTCCTCCTGAAATTCATGCGCGGATTTGCCTGGTGGAGCAGGATGCCGGGCAAGTGATTGCGCGCCGCACCGCGCATGGCGTACACTAGCACGCCAGGACGCACAGACTTCCCAATTGCCCGCATCCGACTCACGGCCGTCGCCACGCCGGCGACCACGACACCATCCAGTCGCCGCCACACTCCGCTTCCATGCATCGTTCGCCCCAGAACGTCCGGCACTTGCCACCGCCCCTTCTTGCCGCCCTGGCCGGCTTGATCATCGCGGTCGCCGTGCCCTGTCGCGCCGCGGCGCAGGCGCACAAGGCGCCTGCGTCAACCACCCGGGAGAAGGATCGCGCCGGCCGCAGCGTCGCCTCCGCGACGCGGCGCAGCCTTCGCGATTCGCTGCAGGCCATCCTCGATCGTGCCGTGAGCGACAGCGCGTTTCCGGGTGCTGTGGCCGTCATCGGCTCCCACACCGGCCCGATCGTCTCCGTCACCGCAGGGCGCCAGGACTGGGGATCGGAGTACAAGACGACCATCTCCACGCTCTGGGACCTCGCTTCGCTCACCAAGGTGGTCGGCACCACGTCCGCCCTGATGCAGCTCGTGGAATCCGGCAAGGTCGACCTGGACGCGCCGGTGCAGCAGTACCTGCCAGAGTGGGAAGGCGCGAACAAGGATCAGGTCACGGTGCGCCAGCTCATGACGCACCAGGGGGGCCTGCCGCCGTTCAAGCAATATTTCAAGGCCAACGTCTCCCCTGATTCCACGTATCACCTGTTCCTCAACACCCCGCTCGACACGCTGCCCGGCGTGCGAATGGCGTACAGCGACATCGGCTTCATCCTGCTGGGCAAACTGGTGGAACGCGTCAGCGGCGAGTCGCTCGATCACTACGTGGTGACCCATGTTTTCCAGCCGCTGGGCATGCGTGACACGCGCTACAAGCCGTCGAAAACGGAACGGTATCGGACGGCCCCCACCGAGATCGATCCGTGGCGCGGACGCAAGCTCAATGGCGAGGTGCACGACGAAAACGCCTACGCACTCGGACAGGTATCGGGTCACGCCGGCCTGTTCAGCACGGCCCGTGACTTGGAGAAGCTCGCCGGCGCCTACCTGAACGGCGGAGCGGTCGGCGGCGGCCGGCTTGCTGGCGCCGAAACCATTCGGCGGTTCACGACCGTCGTCGATTCCACGTTCTCGAGCCGCGCCCTGGGCTGGGACACGCCGAGCGCCAACGGCTCCGCGGGGCATTTCATCCGGCGACCGGCGTTCGGGCACACCGGCTTCACCGGCACGTCCCTGTGGATCGCCCCGCAGCACGACCTCTATGTCATCCTGCTCACGGCCCGCGTGAATCCCACACGTGAGCACAACAAGATCGGTCCGGTGCGTGTCGCTGTCGCTGACGCAACGATGCGGGCGCTCATGCCAGCCGTCGTTGCCGACATCGAAGCACATCCTGCGTCCGTTACCCCTGCCTCGGGACGTCCATGAACCTCAGCGCAATCGATTGGGCGATCGTCATCGGCTATTTCGCACTCTCCACGGGAATCGGCCTCTTCTTCACGAAGAAGGGCGGTGAGAGCATCGAGGAGTACTTCCTGTCCGGCCGCAACGTGAGCTGGTGGCTTGCCGGCGCCAGCATGGTGGCGACGACGTTCGCGGCGGATACGCCGCTGGTGGTGACGGGCTTCGTGTTCGCGCACGGCGTGGCGGGCAACTGGTTGTGGTGGAGTTTTCTGATGAGCGGCATGCTCACGGTCTTCTTCTTCGCGCGGCTCTGGCGTCGCGCCGGCGTGATGACGGATGTCGAGTTCGCCGAGTTGCGTTACAGCGGCAAGCCGGCCGCGGCGCTGCGGGGATTCCGGGCGCTCTATCTCGCCATTCCGATCAACCTGATCATTCTCGGCTGGGTGACCAGGGCGATGATCAAGATCCTCACGATCTCGCTCGGCCTGCATCCGGTGAACGTTCTCGGCACCACCGTGTCGGGCGAGGTGATCGCCGTCGGCATCTGCTTCGTGATCACCGTGGCCTATTCCACCGGCGCCGGCATGTGGGCGGTGCTGTGGACCGATCTCGTACAGTTCGTCATCAAGATGAGCGCGGTGATCGTGCTGGCCGTGTACGCCGTGCGGGCGGTGGGTGGCATGGACAAGCTGAAGTCCGGTCTCGTCGCGCACTACGGGAACGCGGACGCGGCCATCTCGGTGCTCCCGGTCCAGTTCGGCGCGAACGGCATCACCGGGTATGTGTGGATGCCGCTGCTCACGCTCGCAGTGTTCCTGTCCGTGCAGTGGTGGGCTGCGTGGTATCCTGGCGCGGAGCCAGGGGGCGGCGGGTATGTGGCGCAGCGGATCTTCTCGGCGAAGACGGAGCGCGACGGCGTGCTGGCTACGCTGTTCTTCAACGTGGCACACTACGCCATCCGTCCGTGGCCCTGGATCATCACCGCGCTGGCCACGGTAATCCTGTATCCGGCGGGCATTGGTCCGACGCACGATCACGAGGCGGCATACGTGCAGGCCTACGTCGACCTGCTGCCCACGCCCTGGCGCGGATTCATGATGGCGGGCTTCGCGGCGGCCTACATGTCCACTGTCGGGACGCAGCTCAACTGGGGCGCATCGTATCTCGTGAACGACTTCTACAAGCGCTTTCTCAACAAGGATGCGTCCGAGAAGCACTATGTGAGTGTGTCACGCTGGGCGACGGTCCTGCTCTTCCTCGGCTCCATTTTCGTGACGTGGCAGATCGAGACGGTGGGCGGTGCGTGGGAATTCCTGCTCGCCCTGGGGTCTGGTACGGGTCTGGTGCTCATTCTCCGCTGGTACTGGTGGCGCGTGAATGCCTGGAGCGAGATCAGCGCGATGATCACGTCGTTCGTGGTGTCCGTGGTGGCGCTCAAGGTCGTGAAGGCCAGCCTGCCCGTGGGCAGTCCGCTGGTGCAGACGTACGTGATGCTCATCACGGTGGCCGTCAGCACGGTGGTGTGGCTCACCGTCACGTTCCTCACCAAGCCGGAGCCAGACGCCAAGCTCGAGGCGTTCTACCAGCGCGTTCGGCCCGGAGGGCCCGGATGGCGGCGCACGGCAGCCGCGCTGGGCTACGCAGGCGAGTCGATACCCGGTGGTGCGCTGGCGTGGACAAATTGGCTCGCCGGGCTCATCGCCGTGTACGCCAGTCTGTTCGGCATCGGCAAGCTGATCTTCGGGGAGACAATGACGGGCGTCATCATGCTCGTGGTCGCCGCGCTTGCGTTTGCCTGGATCGCCCGCGCATTCCGGGAGGAGGATGCGGGCCCACGGGCGCAGCGCGACGTGGTCAAGTTGGCGGCGGATTGACGCGAAGCTGGCCATGGGGGAACCGCGCATGATGCCGTCGTACTCGTAGGGTGCACCCGCCCCGGACGCAACGGGCCGGTTTGCCTTGAACGAAGTGCCGCTGCGGGGTATATTGGAATGCAGTAACCGCTGAGCGCTCATCCCACTGCGCCACACCAAGGAGGACCAGTGAGCACCACCAGTCAACCCGATGTCATGATGACCGTGACGCCCGTCGCCGGCGTCGAGGTCAAGAAGTTCATGTCGCAGGAAGGAGTGGATCCGGCGGTGGGTGGCCTGGGAGTCAGCGTGCAGCCGGGCGGCTGCAGTGGCTTCAAGTACGGCCCCCTCATCGAGGATGCTGCCGCCGAGGACGACCTCGTTGTCGACCAGGGCGAGTATCGAGTGTTCGTGGACCCCTTTTCCGCGCAGTACATCAGCGGCGTGATCATCGATTACACCACGTCGATGCAGGGCTCGGGCTTCACGTTCAAGAACCCGAACGCCACTGGCGGCTGCGGTTGCGGAACTTCCTTCTCGGCCTGACGACCACCAACTCATGACCTTACCGGTTTCTGGCGCCCTCAAGGACGTCGGAACCGGACAGGGGGCCCGCGATCGCAAGGCGCCTCGCGGGCCTTTGCGTGTCCCGTCCCACGCCACCGCACTCGAACGCATCCAC
>JACMOE010000615.1 GCA_014378185.1 Gemmatimonadaceae bacterium
CCTCGCCGATGCCGCCAGCGCCGCGAAGGCGCACAAGATGCTGGCCGAGCTACGGCGCGCGCGAAGCGCGATTCGAGCGTGGGCAGTACTCTATCGCGCACCGGCCGCCGAGGATAAGATGCCTTCGCTTCTGGCGACTCCCGGGCCATGTTTCGCGCCGAGCTCGTCGCGCCCCTCTCGAACGCACCATCTCCTCGTGCTCTCTCGCCGCTCGTTTCTCGGATGGCTCGCTGCCGCTGTTCCGGCGTCGGCCATCGTGCGCTCGGCCCATGCGCTGGCGCTGCACGATCTCGCGTCTGGACCAGCAACCCTTCGCGCCCTCGGCGAGGTAGTACTTCCGAGCGAGCTGAGTGCGGCGGGCATCGCTGCCGCTGTGGAGGATTTCCAGCGCTGGATGACAGGCTATCGCGAGAATGCGGAGTTGGTGCATGGCTACGGCACATCGCTGCTCTCGCGGTCGGGCCCCACTCCGGTAACCCGCTGGATGCGGCAGCTCGATTCGCTCGACGCCGCGGCGCGTCGCACGGGAGCGCGATCGTTCGCCGCTCTGTCGGCCCCTGCGCGCGAGACACTGGTGCGTGACGCGCTCGGCGAAGCGAAGGTGACGCGGCTCGGTGCCGTGGTGAGCGCACCGCATGTCGCCGCCGCACTGCTGAGCCACTTCTACGCGAGCAGCGCCGCGAACGACCTGTGCTACGAAGTGCGCATTGGCCGGCAGCAGTGCCGGCCCCTCCAGCAGTCGTCACGCCGTCCTCTCCCACTCGCCAAGTGATGCGCCCAATGCCAGCGCAGTCGAAGCCGCGCGTCGTGGAGGCGGACATCTGCATCATCGGATCCGGCATCAGCGCGGCGATGGTGGCGCACCGCCTGGGCCGCACGACAAGCAAATCCATCGTCATCGTCGAAGCGGGCGACGAGGCGCCGCCCCTCGCGCGGCACTACGCCGACCGCGAGCGCTTCCTGCGCTACGGGGAAAATCCATGGGGCACGGATCATCTCGACGGCTACGAGATGGATGGTCCGCTGCAGTCCCGATCCATGCAGGTGGGCGGACTGGCAATGCATTGGGGCGGCGTGACGCCGCGATGGTCGCCGGAGGACTTTCGCACGAAGTCCCTGTTCGGTGTAGGCACGGACTGGCCGATTTCCTACGACGACCTCGATCCCTACTACCAGGAGGCGGAGGAGGTGATCGGCGTCGCGGGTGAGCAGGGCCCGCCCGCGCTCGACCCCCGCGGGGAGCCCTTTCCCCTGCCACCTCTGCCGCTTTCGTACAATCTCGGGCTGCTCAAGACATGGGCGGCTGATGCTGGCATCACGATGTGGAGCCAGCCGTCGTCCAAGAACTCGCGCCCATCCGACGGTCGCAGCGAATGCTGCCGCAGCGATACGTGCACGCCGATCTGCCCGGTCGGCGCCAAGTACTCCCCCGATTTCACGTGGAACTCGCTGCGCGCGCGGCATCGCGTGACACTGTATCCGCGCACCCTCGTGCGACGTCTCGAGCTGGACCCGCGAGGCATGCGTATCGCGTCGGCTTCCGCGGTGCAGCGCGGACGCGCGCCGGATTCCGCGGGAACCCCCGTGGAATTCAGAGCGCGGCAGTTCGTCGTCGCTGCCGGGTATGTCTGGAGCGCGCACCTGCTCCTTCTGTCGCGCAGCTCCCGCACCCCGGATGGCGTCGCCAACCGTTCGGGCACGGTAGGCAAGTACATGGGCGGACATCGCAATCAGCAGGCGTTCATCGAGCTGCCGCTTCGCCTCTATCCGGGGATCAACGGGCAGCACTCGCTCGTGTCCAAGCAGTTCATGCGCGCGCCAGCAGACGACCGGTACCTGCGCCACGACCTGCGCGTGTGGGAATCCGGCTACGCGCGCGGCGCCCGCCTCGTGGATGACGCTGGCCGGGTGATGCTCGGCGACGCCCTGCTGCAGGACTGGCGAGCACGCACCCGCACCGGGACCGCGCGAGTGCGCGCGTACTACGACGTGATCGCCGATCGGGAGAGTGGGCTCACGCTGGACGCCTCGCGGACGAATGCGTGGGGCGACCCGCTGCCAAAGCTGGCCATGCGAGATGCACCGGAGAGCGCAGCGCTGCGCCGCTACTCCGATGACTCGCTCAAGGCCCTGTTCGATCGCATGGCGCGTGCGGGCGGTGGCCGAGTGCTGCGCGTGGAGGAGGACGACAGCGGATTTCTCGATCATCCCGCGGGCGGCTGCCGGATGGGCACGGATCCCACCACGTCCGTGACCGATGGGTGGGGACGCACTCACGACCACGAGAACCTGTTCGTCGTCGGCGCACCCACCTGCGTGAGCTCGAGCTGCGCCAACGCCACGCTCACCTTCTGCGCCCTCGCGCTGCGCTCGGCCGTCGAGATCGCGCGAGGCTAGCGAAGAATCAGAAGGCAGTCATGTGCGTGATCTTCAACGCGAGCACGCGCTCGTTGCGCACCCAGCTCCGGGTGTCCTGCCGTTCGGTGTACACGAGGTACACATCGCTCAGCGGACGATAGCGGAAGTTCAGGCGCGCGTTCGTGACGAAGGCCCGCGTCTGGCTGTTGTACTGCGTGTAGGCACTTCCGAACAAGCTCGTGGACCATGCGTACCGCACGCGCAGGCTGGCCACATCGGCAGTGAAGGCGCCTGCGTCGCGCGTCACGTCGTTGCGCTGCGCCGAGCCTTCGAGGCTGAGATTGTAGCGTACTCGCCACACGAGGCTGGTGGTGGCCGCTCGTCGGGTGCCGTCGTAGAAACCGCCGACGGTCGCCGCCACGGTGGCTGCGAGTGCACGGCCATCGCCCGTGCTGTAGTGCGCCGTCGCGTCGCGCCACGCGTAGCGTCCGACCGGGATGACCTGGCCGGGATAGATCGTGAACGGCGCATCGAGTCGGTCGAATTCGTCGGAGAGCTCGACGCCGACCTCGCCTTCAGGCCGGAAGAGCAGGTTCAACCCTGCCTGCAGCGAACGCGATTGCATCTCGTTCGACAGGTCGGTGATGTAGTCCGCCTCCACGTACGGATTGACCTCCTGGGTGAGCGGCAACGCAGGACGTGCGTGAACACCGGTGGTGGCGAAGAGCTGCTGCATCCCGCGTCGCCTCACGAAGCCCACGCCAGGGTCGAACTGGTTGGACACGCGTTTCCACATGGCCGAGCTGTTCCAGAGCCGGCCGCGGTAGCCGAGCGACGCGCGAGCCGCGTAGCCGTCCGAGCTGTCGCCCGGCGCGTCGCTCGCGGCCACGTACGAATTGATCACCATGTTGGGAAGCGGGCGCAGGTTGGCATCGGCGCCGTAGCTGCGATTGTAGCTGCCATTCCCGGAGCGGCTCGCGACGAGCACGCCGACGTCGGAGTTGCCGAACACGTTGCGGCGCGCGCGGCCCACGGCGAACTGCTCGCCCGGAATCGTGTCGAGCGTGCGCGTCTGCATGTCCAGCAGCCCGATGTTCCACGCGCCGGCCCGACCCGACAGCCGACCTCCTCCAAGAATGGGGACGGGACGGCCGTCGGGCGTGATGCCGATGCGCCGCGAATTGAAGAGCGTGAAATCACGCAGCGTGGCGCCCATGCGGAAGTTGCGCTCTTCCACGTCGCCGAAGGTGAACGCGCCGGCGTTCTCGATGAAGAACTCGCGACGCTCGGGGAAGAAGCGAGAGAAGCGCGTGAGATTGACCTGCTCCTGATCCACCTCCACCTGCGAAAAATCCGTGTTGTAGGTGAGGTCGAGGGTGAGTGCCGGCGTCACGCCGTACTTGAGATCGGCGCCCGCGTCGGATTTCGTGCCGTAGGCGGGGGGGAGTACCTGCGCTCCCTGCGCGTTTGAAGCGACCACGTACGGTTTGATCTGGAGATTGCGTCCCTGCCGGAGCCCCTGAAGTCCGACGAGGGTGCCCGCCTTGGACATGCGATGCACGCGGTACTGGCGCTCGAGCGGGGCCCAGTACGACGACTCGTTCACCCGCCGCACGCGTCGCAGGAAGTTGAGTCCCCAGTCCTGCACGTCGCGAGTGCCGTCGAAGCGAAGAGTGCGCAGCGGAATCGCCATCTCCACGGTCCAGGCCGAATCGCCGGATGGCATGCGCAGGGTTGCCGTGCGTACGTCGATCACGCCTTCCCACGCCTCCACGATCGTTCGGGAGTCGTCGTATGTCTGCTCATCGCGGATCGCGCCTTTCGGATTGACGATGAAGAGGAAGGCATTCCGCCGGTCCGCGTACGTGTCGAGTGCGATGGCGAAGGCGTCGCTGTTCGACGACACGAAATCGCGCTGGATTCCCGCCGTGATGGCGCGCCCCGGTGTCGGGTCGTAGTTGATCGAGCTCACGTACAGATGGTCGGCGTCATACAGCACGCGAACGACCGTGCGGTAGATCGCCCGTGCGCCCGTGGTGGGCAGCTGCTGCACGAAGTCGGTCGCCGAATCGGCACGCAGCCATTCCGGCTCGTCGGGGCGGCCGTCGATCACGGGAGGATGGGTGGTGCGCACCGCGCGCAACGTCGGCCTCGGTGCGCGCTCCGGATCTATTGGGTACACGCGCACCGGCGAGCCCGCCGCCGCATCACTCCGTTGAGCGCTGGCTACCACTGGCACGGTGGCTGCGCCCAGCAGGAGCATCGTGAGCAGCAGGGGGCGGGCCAGCGTGGTGGGCGTAGGCAAGACGATCATCATGCGGCGGGGAGCGGCGGGAAAGGGACGAAAGCTGAGGGAGCTCCTCGCGCTTTGCCCATGCGTGGGCGATGTTGGGCGAGGTCTTCGATACAGCGCGACCGCCACGAGGAGGAGCCGCAGGTGACGACAAGGTTTGGATACAGCTCGGCATGGTGCAGGACGCTGGTCGGCGCGGCCGTTCTCATCTGTCATGCCACAACCTCCGCGGAGGCGCAGCGGCAGTCAGGTGCGGCTGTGGAGGTGCACGAGGCAACGATCACCGATCTGCAGCGCGCCATGATCGACGGGCGCACGACCTCCCTGCAACTGGTGAACGCATACCTCGCCCGGATCGCTGCGTTCGATACGCGGGGACCGGCGCTCAATGCGATGATCCGACTCGATCCGCGCGCACGCGAGACGGCACGACGGCTGGATGCCGAGCGGCGCGCCGGCAAGGTACGTGGCCCGATGCACGGCATTCCGATCATCCTCAAGGACAACTTCAATACGGCGGACATGCCCACCAGCGGGGGATCACTCGCCCTCGCCGGTCATCAGACCTCTGAAGACGCCTTCGTCGTCGCTCGGCTGCGCGCCGCAGGCGCGGTGATTCTCGGCAAGTCCAACATGCACGAGCTCGCGGCGGGCATCACGACCATCAGCTCTCTCGGGGGGCAGACGAGAAATCCCTACGATCCCCGTCGCTGCCCCGGCGGGTCCAGTGGCGGGACCGGTGCGGCGATCGCGGCGAGCTTCGCGGTCGTGGGTTGGGGCTCCGACACCTGCGGCTCCATCCGCATTCCGGCGGCGTTCGGAAGCCTCGTCGGACTTCGGCCGACCCAGGGTCTCGTGAGCCGCGCCGGGGTGATGCCGCTCTCGCACACCCAGGATATTGCTGGCCCACTGGCCCGCACGGTCGCCGATCTCGCCATCGCGCTGGACATCACGGTGGGTGCGGACCCGGCGGATCCACAGGCGCGGCTGCTCGATGGACGCACGATCCCTCACTTCACCGACTCGCTCAAGGCCGGCGCGCTGCGTGGCGCCCGGATCGGCGTCCTGCGCAACTATTTCACCGACGCAGACGGTGACATCCTCGACACCGTGCGCGCCGCCGTACGCGTGATGGCGAGTGCGGGCGCCGACACCGTGAGCGTGAATGTCTCGTGGCTCGACAGCCTGCTTGCCGGCACGAGCATGATCAATCTGGATCACAAGGGTGATCTGATCGACTATCTGGCGGCGACTCCCGGTGGCACCGTCACTTCGCTGGCGAGCATGCTTGCCAGCGGTCTCCATCACGACGCGCTCGAGGCGCGCTACCGCCTCGCCGACTCGATCGGTGTGCGAGACGGACCGGCCTACCAGCGCGCACTGGCGAAGCAGCGCACGGCGAGAGACGCGATCATCGCCCTCATGGACAGCCTGCGCGTGGACGTGCTGGTCTATCCCACCATGCGACGCAAGCCGGTGCTCGCCAGCGACCCGCAGCTCGGCAGCACCTGCGCGCTCGCCGCGCAGACCGGGCTGCCGGCACTGAGCATGCCGGCCGGCTTCACTACCGACGGGCTACCGGTGGGCATCGAGATGATCGGCCGCCCGTTCGCCGACGCGCGGCTGGTTTCGCTCGCGTATGCATTCGAGCAGCAGGGACCACGCCGACGCGCGCCGTTCTCGACACCGGCGCTCGTGAACGGCCGAGGACCGTCGCCCCGGTCGTTCGACGTGGTCGTGCGCTCGTCCGCGGCCTCAGGGGCCTCTGCAAGCGCACGGTTCACGTACGATCCGTCGCTCAGCACGCTCGCGTTCGGCGTGCGCCTCACCGGAATGCCTGTCTCCGCCGTCCAGGCCGTCGTGC
>JACMOE010000616.1 GCA_014378185.1 Gemmatimonadaceae bacterium
CGAATGCGTCATAGTCGACCATCCCGTTGCGGACGTGCACGTGGAGCAGCGCGTCGAACAGGCCATGGTCGAATTCAGCCTGCGCGGCTGCTGGCGACGGGACGACGGTCAATCCGCCGAGGGCGAGCGCGAGTATGGCGAACGGGCGGGCAGCGTGACGACGAAGGGCGCGCATGAGTCGGGGTGCTTGAGAGGGTCGCGATTGAAAGCTGGAGCGACGAAAGGCAGCTGGTAAGTCAACCGAGAACTGTACGACTGGCCGCAGAAAACCGATGACCTGCTGGGTATCCGATGATTCGGTACACCACTGCGTGGTCGTGAGTGGTCTGTAGTGAGTTCAACAGTTCCGGGTCAACCGTACCCCGACCACACGCTGTATGCTCATAATACGTAGCTTCTTTCCCAACCAGATGCACACCGATCCTCCGCCGCCCACGACTTGAGCACGCCTCCCGAACTCGCTACCTCGCGCCGCCCGATCGTTCGACAGGTGACCCTCGTCGTCGCCGCGATCGTGGTGCTGCTCGTGCTGGGACGGCTCGGTGGACGGTATGTTCCCGACTTCGTCGCGCGTATCCAATCATTCGGTGCCCTCGGCCCCATCATCTACGTCCTTGGTTACATGGTCGCCATGGTCGCTGGCATCCCCGCATCGCTGCTCACACTTGCAGCCGGTGCGATCTTCGGACTGTGGTGGGGAACACTCTGGGCACTGCTGGGCGCAACGCTCGGCGCCTCGGCAGCGTTCCTGGTGGCTCGCTACGTTGCGCGCGGCAAGGTGGAGAAGCGGGTAGCGAGTGAACCGCGCTTCGCGGCAATCGATCGCGCCATCGCCGCCGACGGACGGCGGATCGTATTCCTGCTGCGCCTGTCGCCAGCGGTGCCATTCACGCTGCTCAACTACCTGCTCGGCGTTACGCGAGTGCGCTTCGCCGACTTCCTGCTGGGATCTGTCGGCATGCTTCCCGCAACAGTGTTGTACGTCTATTCTGGCAAGGTGGCGGGAGACGTTGCCACTGCGACTGGCGGTGCGGGCCCGGCGCATGGCGCCGGTTACTACACGGTGATTGCGGTCGGCCTGATCGCCACAGTGGCGGTCACGATTCTCGTCACGCGCATCGCGCGTCGAACCCTGCGTGAAGCGGTCGGCGATGATGGCACCACTCACACCGCGGTGAACGCAGAGGCACCGGTCAGCCGATGATCAACAGCACGACACCCGCGCCATTCCGCTCGCTGCTGCCTGATGACGAAGCCGACGACCGCCTGCGTCAGGCCGTGCACCCAGACGACTGGACCAATCCCCAGCCAAGGTCGCGCTACCATCTGGTGGTCGTGGGCGCTGGAACAGGCGGGCTCGTGACCGCCTCGATCGCAGCAGGTCTTGGTGCACGCGTCGCGCTCGTGGAGCGCGGGCTCATGGGTGGCGACTGCCTCACTGTGGGGTGCGTGCCGAGCAAGAGCATCATCCGCGCGAGCCGCGCGTGGAACGAAGCGCGAATCGCGGCGCAAAGCTATGGCGGTCCAGTGGCCGCTGGCGACGGGGACTTCGGAGCGGTGATGGAGCGGATGCGCCGAGCGCGCGCCGGCCTTGCGGTCGTTGATGGCGCACGCCGCTTTCGCGACCTGGGTGTGGACGTATTCCTGGGCGACGCGCGATTCACTTCTGCCGACACCTTGCAGGTCGGCGACGGAGTCCTCCGATTTCGGCGCGCGGTGATCGCTACCGGAGCGCGCGCGACCGTACCGGACGTTCCGGGATTGCGGGAGGCACCGTATCACACCAACGAAACGATCTTCACGCTCACGCGCCGTCCCGCGCATCTCGTCATCATCGGCGCGGGCGCCATCGGCTGCGAGCTCGCGCAGGCATTCGCGCGACTCGGCACGCGGGTCACGCTCATCGATCAGGGCGATCGTGTGCTTTTCAACGAGGAGCCCGAGGCTGCTGCGATCGTGGAGGCGGCGATGCTGCGCGACGGCGTCGTGGTGCTGCACGGAGCGCACGCGTCGCGTGTCATCACGCGAGGCGAGGTGTGCTCGGTGGAGGTCCGCGGACCGCGAGGCTCGGAGCTGCTGGAATGCGACACCCTCCTCGTGGCGACGGGGCGGACTCCGAACGTCGATGGCCTTTGCCTCGAGGAGGCCGATGTGCGGTACGACGCCCTGAAGGGTGTCGTCGTGAACGATCGCTTGCGCACAAGCAACCGCCGCATCTTCGCGGTTGGTGACGTGTGCTCCTCGAAGAAGTTCACGCACCTGGCGGACTTTCACGCGCGCATCGTGGTGCCGAACGCTCTCTTCTTCATGCGCCACAGCGCGAGCAAGCTTGTGACGCCGCGGGTCACGTACACCAGCCCTGAAGTGGCGCACGTGGGGATGACGGCGGCGGACGCAGTGAGTCAGCAGGTGGAAACCGACGTCGTGGACGTGCAGATGAGCGAAGTGGATCGCGCGGTGCTTGATGGCGAGACGGAGGGATTCTGTCGCGTGCGGCTCGCACGGGGATCGGATCGTATCCTCGGCGTCACCATCGTTGGTGCGCACGCGGGTGAGATGATCAGCGAGGCGACACTCGCGATGACTGCGAGGCTCGGGCTGGGGAAAATTGGCGGCACGATGCACCCGTATCCCACGCAGGCCGAGGTGTTGCGCAAGGCGTCCGATGCGTGGCAGCGGCGGAAGTTGCCGCCGCGAGTGAAGAGACTGTTCGGCTGGTATTTCCGGATGCTGCCGTGAGCTTGTGGGCCTGCCCGGCCATGCACCCCCCACGATGACCCGCCGCCGACTCGTGCTCGTGGGCGGCGGGCACGCGCATCTCGAGGTGCTCCGCGCTGCTTCGCGGAGCGTGTTTGGTGCCGAGGTGGTGCTTGTGTCACCATCGCCACTGCAACTCTATTCCGGACGGATGCCGGCGCATCTACGCGGACGCATTTCGGCTGCTGCACTCTCGATCGAACTCGACCCGCTCTGCCGGGCGGCTGGTGTTCGCTTCGTGGAAGCGAGCGTGAGTCGTGTCGAGGCGGACGCGCGCGGCGGTGTCGTGATGACGACGGCTGGCGAGTTCGCGGCAGACGTCATCTCGCTGGACGTCGGCGCGAGTGTTGCGGGGCTCGACACACCAGGTGTGGCCGAGCATGTCTTCAGCACGCGGCCCGCGGAGCTGTGGTCGGCACTCGTGGCGCGTGTGGACGCACTCGTTGTCGAGCGTGGCAGGCAGGCGGTGTCGTGCTGCGTGGTAGGCGCGGGGGTTGGCGGAATCGAGATCGCCCTCGCGCTTCACTCGCGCGTCACCGCGGCGAAGCGCGTTGCGGAGGTAGCACTGGTGGACGCCGCTCCACGTCCACTCGCCAGTTGGGACGACGGTGCTTCCGAGCGTGTGTTGCGGCTGCTGAACGAGCGCGGCATCGCCGTGCATGCGAACACCAGCGTCGCGCGGGTTGCGGCAGACGTGGTGGAGCTCGAGGATGGCCGGCGGTTGCGAGCGGATGTCACCGTGTGGACGACCGGCGCAGCGCCGCACAAGTGGTTGCGCCAGTCTCCGCTTGCGCTGGACGAAGACGGGTGGCTTCGCGTGGACGCCACGCTGCGAGCGGTGGATGGGCGGGCGGTGTTGGGCGCGGGCGATTGCATTGCGCTGGAGGGTGCGCCCTGGCTGCCGAGGTCCGGTGTGTATGCCGTGCGCGCCGCGCCGGTGCTCGCGCACAACCTGCGCGTCGCTGTCGAGGGCGCGGGCCAGCTGGATGAGTTTCGTCCGTCGCGCCGCTCGCTTGCACTTGTGGACACGGCTGATGGACGCGCGATCGCGCACTGGGGGCGTTTTACCGCTGGCGGCCGCTGGGCGTGGTGGCTCAAGCACGTCATCGATGGACGGTATGTCCGTGGGTACCATCGGCTCTACGCACGCATCGGGACTACGTGATGAACGAAAGCTCGGGCGCGATGGATCACAGGGGACGTCAGCCTCTGGCCAAGCTGCGGTCTCGATCATTCATGGATTCACTACGGACGCAAGCCACTCGCGCAGCGCGCGGCGGGCGGGGCCCCCACCTGAGGTTGCCGACAGCTCGTCGCGCAGCAGGAGCAATTCATCGATGGTGTCCACGTCGAACGTGGTACCAAGGAGCTCCACTCGGCCAATTGGCTCCAACGCGGCGGCCAGCTCGGCCATGGTGGAGGATGCGCTATACGTCACGCCGGTCCACGCTGCGCTCGGTAATGGCCGGCGTCCGCCGAACAGGTAGAACCCGCCATCCGCTGCCGGCCCGAACACGAAGTCTGGCCCGTTCGACGATGCGCTGAGCAACGTCGCGGCTTTCACCAGTACATCAGCGGTCAATTGTGGCGAGTCGGTACCGATGAAGAGCACGGCCCGATGTCGCGACTGGAGGACATCGTAGACGTGGGCAAGGCGCTCACCCAACCCACCGTCGCCCTGCGCCACGACTGGAAAGCCAGACCAGCACGCGTGCGCGGCGACGTCGCTCTCCGCGACGGCCCAGTAGGGCGTCAGCAGCC
>JACMOE010000617.1 GCA_014378185.1 Gemmatimonadaceae bacterium
GCATCGTCTCCTGCTGGAGGCGCATGTCGGACACCAGCATCTCGTTGCGCGCGCCCGCGTGCACCAGCCCATACCCCGCCAGCAGGCCCGCAGTGAGGATCAGACCGAGTGTGACGCCAAATCCGGCGCGGAGCCGGCCTTGAATGGTGGTGAGTATTTTCATCGGCCCACCTGCGCCACCATGACCGACTTGTTCACCGCATCGTGCTTCTCGTCGAAGGTGATGGGGCCGGCCACCCCCATCACGGCAGGCTTGCCACCAGGCCGACCGATGGACTCGATATAGTCGCGAATCTTCGATCGATCGGGGCCCACTTCGATGGCCGCTCGGCCGATCAGCATGGCGGCATCATAGGCGAGCGCGGCGCGCTGGTCCGGCTCCTCCTTGTACGCCGCCTCGTACGCCGCAATGAACGCCTTGGCCTCGGGCGACCTTGCGCGCCGCGCCAGGAAAAACGCCACGTAGCGCGCCGTCGGGAACTCCTTGGCGTACGCCTCGAGCCCCGACGTTGCATCCCCGCCGATGAGCGGCGTGGACACGTTCACGGCACGCATGGCGCGCAGCGCGAGCACGGCGTCCTCCGTGCTGCCCGGGAACAGCAGGACGTCGGGATTCAACTTCTTGAGATACATGGCGTAGGCGTCCCACTGCGTCACGCCGGCCACGTACGGGTCACGCTCGACGATGGTGCCCTTGCCGGCGCGAAAGGCGTCGGAGAACGATCGCGACCAGTCACGTCCATAGGCATCGTTGCGATAGATCACGCTCGCGCGAGTCGCGTGCAGCGAGTCGAGGACATACCGCGCCATGGTCTGGCTGGTCTGCTCATCGCTCGGGCACACGCGAAAAAGCCAGCGGTTGGCGCCGGACAGCGCGGGACTCGTACCGGTGGGCGAGATGGCCACCACGGCATTGCGGCCGCCGTTCTTGGTATCCGCGTACTCCCCGATGGCTTCCAGCGTCGTGCCGCTCTCGGGGTGTCCCACCACGCCCACGACACGTTTGTCGTCGCGAAAGGTGTCGGCGATGCGAATGGGGTCGCTGACGTCGGGGGCTCCCTTGATCATCCGGAGGGCCGCACCGCCATTGCGCTGCGCATTGAGCTGCTTCACCGCCAGCTCGACGCCATTGTAGATCGTCTGCATGCCCTGGCGGTGCGGGTCAAGCGCCACGGCAATACCGATCTCGCTCTCGGCGGCACCCTGGGTGGAACAACTCACGATGGACGCGCTGCAGGCGAGCAACGCGACGAAGCCGGCGTCGAGGCGCGCTCGGCGGAGAATGGCGGGCATGTCGGGGGACGAAGAGCAGAGTGTGCGGGCTGCTTCGCCCGTTACAGTATTGTAAGTCCGCGCACCGCACCGCAAGCAATTTCACGAGAAGATTGTGGCCATCCGCTCCGGGACAGGGCTATCTTTCCGCCCTCGCCTGTCCTCCATTCTCGCCCGCACCAGCGCATGGCTCCTCGCACGACCAAAACTCCGCCGCCACCGGACGACGTGCCACTGGTCGGGGTGATCATGGGAAGCCGCAGCGACCTGCGCGTGATGAGCGCGGCGGTCGACGTGCTGCTTGCGCTCGACATCGCACACGAGGTGCGCGTGGTCTCGGCGCATCGCACGCCGGACTGGATGTTCGAGTACGCGCGCACCGCCGAGGCGCGCGGGCTTCAGGTCATCATCGCGGCGGCCGGCGGCGCGGCCCACCTGCCCGGCATGGTGGCGTCCTGCACCGTGCTTCCGGTGCTGGGCGTGCCGGTGGCCGCCACGCAGCTCAACGGTGTGGATGCATTGCTCTCCATCGTGCAGATGCCAAAGGGCATTCCCGTCGGCACGCTCGCGATCGGCGAGCCCGGGGCCGCGAATGCCGCACTCCTCGCCGCGGCCATCCTTGGTACCAGCCGACCGGCCGTGCGCGAGCGCCTCCGCGCGTGGCGCGCCGAGCGAACGGCTGCCGTGATGGACGACACGGATCTTTCCATACCCGGACGCTGATGGTCATCGTTCCCCCCGCAACCATCGGCATTCTCGGCGGCGGGCAGCTCGGCAGGATGACGGCGCTCGCGGCTCGTTCGCTCGGCTTCGGGGTGCAGGTGCTGGATCCCGACCCGGACTGCGCGGCGCGTCCCGTGGTCGATCGCGTCATCGCGGCGTCGTTCGACGATGCGGATGCCGCCACCGAGCTCGCACGGACGTCACAGGTGGTCACGCTCGAGATCGAGCACATCGGGGCCGCCGCGCTGGAGGCCGCGCAACAGCATGCGCCCGTTCGGCCCGGCCCCGCCGTGCTCCACGTCGTCCAGGACCGCGCCCGGCAGAAGCATTGGCTGGCTTCGCAGGGCCTGCCCGTCGGCCCGTATGCGGTGATCGACAGCGCCGCCGCGCTCGGCGAGGCAACGCGACGCCTGGGACCGGTGCTGTTCGTGAAGGCCTGCGAGGGTGGCTACGACGGGCGCGGCCAGGTGCGGATGGCGCCCGGTGACGATCCCGCCGTGGCGTTCAGTGCCATCGGCAGCCGGCGTGCGGTGGCCGAACAGGGGTTGTCGCTCGCCATGGAGCTCAGCGTCCTGGTGGCGCGCCGAGCCAGCGGGGAAACGCGCGTCTATCCCCTGTCGGTCAATCATCACGAGCGGCAGGTGCTCGCGTGGAGCTTTACGCCTGGTGACCTGTCGCCCGAAGTAACGAACGAGGCGGAGCGCATCGCGCTCCACATCGCGGACGCTCTCAAGCTCGAGGGCATCATGGCCGTCGAACTTTTCCTGCTGCATGACGGGCGCCTGCTGGTGAACGAGTTGGCCCCGCGTCCCCACAACTCCTTTCATGCTACCGAGCTGGCCTGCCCCACCAGCCAGTTCGAGCAACTCGTCCGCGCGGTGTGCGACCTGCCGCTCGGCGCGGTGGCACCCGTGCGCCCCGCCGCCATCGTCAACCTGTTCGGCGATTTGTGGCTGGGGGCGGCGCCTCCGCGCTTCGAGCGTGCACTCTCGGTGGACGGCACCAGGTTGTTCCTGTACGGCAAGGGCGGCGCGCGTGCGGGCCGCAAGATGGGCCACATCGCCGCCATCGGCGGCACGGCACAGCAGGCACTCGAACGTGCGCAACGCGCTGCCTCACTGCTCTGATCGCTTCAAGTATGATGCGCGGCACTCACCTTGCTTCCGCTTCGCCCATGACGCAGACCGCTGGCACACCGTCCGCACCCAGCCCCTCACTCTCGTTGCTGCTGGCCGCCGTTGGCGGCGGCCTCATTCTCGGCGCCAGGCCGAGTGACGACACCCCCGCTCGGCCATTCTTCACTCTGGCCGGGCTCGCGCTGCTGGGCGCGGCGGTGCACCGGCCACTGTCCGACGCCCTGCGCATGGCCGGTACGCGGCGCCGCGCGGCGGATGTTCGCTTCTCGTTCGTGGTGGAGCGACCTGTCGAGCAGGTCTTCGCGTTCTGCGCCGACTTCGAGAACTTTCCACGCTTCATCGGCGCGGTGCGCCAGGTGCGTGACAACGGCGACGGCCGATCGCACTGGTGTGCGTCCACGCCGAGCGGCGGAGAGATCGAGTGGAATGCGACGACCACCAAGTTCGTCACGAATGCGGTGATCGCGTGGAAGAGCACGCCCGATTCCCTCGTTGCGAGCGAAGGGACCATCCGGTTCCGGCCGGAAGGGGGCTTTACGTGCGTGCAGGTGGCCATCAGCTATCGCGTTTTCAGCAGCACGCTGGCCGACGCGCTCGCGGCCCTGGTCACACCGAGACGCTCGCACGACCTCGAAGCCGACATCCGTCGGATCGCGTCACACATCGACGAGGTGGCGTTCTCCGAGCCGGCTGCACCCGGACAGGCGATCGCCTAGCGGGAGTCCATGCGGTTGCCGGTGCGGCGCGCACCGGCAACCGCGTTTACGAGGCCACCTGCTCCGGCGCCAGTCCGAAGCGCCGGCTCCGACTGCGAAAATTGGCCATCGCTTCAGCCAGGCTGTCGGCGTCGAACTCGGGCCACATCTTCTTCTCGAACAGCAGCTCGGCGTATGCGCACTCCCAGAGCAGGAAGTCGCTGAGCCGCTGCTCGCCCCCGGTGCGGATGACCA
>JACMOE010000618.1 GCA_014378185.1 Gemmatimonadaceae bacterium
CTCATCTCGATGAGCTGCGCTGCCTTGAACACGCCCAGCGCCAGCCCCACTGAGGGAACATCGTCTACATCGAGACGCTCGGCGCCAGCGGGCGCCAACCCTCGTACGGCAAGCACGCCGATCTCGCGCAGCATCGCCGTGAGGGGAATATCGACGCCCTTCATGGGCGGAATCCACACCTCCGCTCGCTGATCGCGCGCGCCACGAAGCCGGTCGGCGAGGCGCACCACGTCGGGCAACGACGCCGGGTCACTCAGTTCGTCATGACGGTCGTCCAGCACGGACCGCAGCTTGCCCACGCGTCGCGATAGCAGCTCCGTCACCAGCGCCGCGAGCGTCGCGTGCTGCCGACCCACCGCCTCGAGATTCTTCCAATCCGCGAGCGCACGTCGAATCTGACGCGCGGTTTCATCCACTTTGGGCAACTGGGTGGCCATGGAGCGGAGCTGAAGTCGCAACTCCCGCCGGCTCTCCTCCGCCTTGGCCTGTGCTTCATCGAACAACGCGCGCGGCAACACCACCCTGAAGAACGCGTCGCGAAACACCACGTCGCCCGGAAACGCGATCACCCGCGACGCCGCCAGCACATACTCCACCACCGGATCATCCGCGAGTGCTCGTCCCTGCGCGAGACGACAGGGAACGCCGGCATTCAGGAACGCCGCCTCCAGCCGGCTGCCGATGTCGTGCTTGCGATACAAAAGCGCCACGTCACCCCAGCGGTGGCCATTCGCGTCGTGATCTCGGCGGATGTCGTCAACTATCCACGCTTCCTCGTCATCGTCCGTCTCGAACGCGAGAGTACGGATGGGAAACGTGGACGCCCGATCCGCGCGAGGCACAATGCGATCACCGAAGATGGGCGTGTTCGCGAGCATGAGCTTCCTGGCCAGCGCGAACACGTCTTCCGGACAGCGGCGGTTCTCCTCGAGATGCACCGTGGTGGACGCGCCGATATCGAAGTCGTTCGCAAAATCCCTGAACACCTTGGGGTCCGCGCCGGCCCACGAATAGATGGATTGCTCGTCGTCGCCCACGGCGAAGACATGGCGATGATCCCTGGCCAGCGCGCGAATCACCCGGTACTGCACCGGATTCAGGTCCTGGAATTCGTCGACCAGCACCACGTCCCAGCGCGATCGCAAGCCCGCCGCCGCCGCCCCGTCACTCTCGAGCAACTCAGCGGCCTTGATCACCAGGGTGTCGAAGTCCACCAGCTTGCGGTCCGTGAGGAACCGCTCGTACTGGTGAAACAGGATCATGTCGTTGTGCTGGAGCGGATCGTTCCGGAAGCGGTGCGCCGAGAAGCGCGTGAGCACGCTGCGATGCCATTTGCGCGGGCCTTCGATGCGCCGCAGCACGTTGAGCTGGTATTCCTCGTCGGCAATGCCGAAGCCCGGTTCCAGCAGTACCTCGGCGCCCAACTCACGCAGCAACTCCGCACAGAACGCGTGTATGGTGCCGCGCTTGATTCGCTCGGCCGCCGTGCCAAGTCGCGCCTGAAGCCGGTGCGTGATTTCGCCGGCTGCCTTGTTGGTGAACGTGAAGGCACAGATGCGCGCCGGCTGAAAGCCGTGGTGCTCGATCAGGAACCGGATGCGCTCGATGAGGCAGAACGTCTTGCCCGCGCCGGGGCCCGCGAGCACCAGCAACGAGTGCGGATCCGCCTCGATGGCGCGCAGCTGGGATGGGGACGGTATGATCGGCGGCGACATTGACGGGGGACGGGGGACGGGTCGCTCGCTCGCGCTCGCTGGACGGGTACTGCAACCGAGAACTATAAAACCGGGGACAGAAAACAGAAAACCATTAGTGTCCTATCTGTTAGCACGAAGGGCGACGCAATTCGCGTCGCCCTCCGCAA
>JACMOE010000619.1 GCA_014378185.1 Gemmatimonadaceae bacterium
CCAGCGCGGAACGGGCAGAGCAGCGGCTGCGCGACGTCTTTACCCAGGCGCCGGGCTTCGCTTACCCTGCCGCGCTGCCCCCTGTAGGCGTTGATCTCAAGCCTCAAGCCCCAAGCCTCGCGACTTCTCCCTCTCACGCTTCTACCTGCCGTTGAACAGCAGGTAGAAGCGTGGGAGCTGGGAGGCGCGAGGTTTGGGGCTTGAGGTTCGAGAAAACAACCGGCGATCAATTACATGGTCGCGTTCATCAACGCTTTCACCGCATCCGCCATCGCCTTTACGCGGCTGGCGTCGGGCGCTCCGCTAGCGTCTCCATCCAACTGCCCGGCCACGGCATTCAACGCACTCCGGCGGCTCGCACCACTCAATCGTTCGGCGTCATTCAGCGCGCTCGCAATGGCGGCCGTGCGAGCCCGGGGCAATCCATTGCCGCGCACCAGCTGGTCCAGGTACGAGCGCACAACCGGGAACGCCGCAGGCCAGACGAACTTCGGCTGCATCTGCGGATTGAACTGGTCGAAGTGCACCAGCTTTGCCGCGTCGATTTCATTCTGCGACAGGTAGCGGCTCGGCACGAGGTCGAAGACGTCGAGGCCGCGCGCCATTTCGGAGCCGATGATGTGCCCGTTGTACCAGTAGCCGGCCCAGAAGCCCGCCGTCACAATCCTGGTGGCATCTACCGGTCCGCGGTCGAAGTAGGCGATCTCGTAGGGATGGTTGGGATCGGTGAAGTCGAACACGTCGAGTCCACCCTGGTACCAGCCCTGCACCATGATGTCGCGGCCCGGCACGGGGATCAGCGAGCCGTTGTGCGCCACGCAGTTTTCCTGACTCGTCTGCGCGGCGGGCATCTTGAAGTACGCGCCCTGCACCATCCGGCCATTCACGATGGAGAAGATCGCGTCGCCGCCCCAGTCGATGGGATCGTCGGAGCGGCACTTGGGCTGCGTGCCACCACCCCACTCGTCCGTGAACACCACCTTCGTTGCCGCGTTGTTGAAGGTGGCCGAGTGCCAGAAGGCGAAGTTGGTGTCGCCGGCCGCCTGGAGGCGCTTGGGGTTGGTGGGGTCGCGGATGTCGAGCAGCAGGCCGTAGCCACCGCAGGCACCGGCAGCGTATCCCGACTCCGGGTACACCGTGATGTCGTGACACTGGTTGGGTCCTGTGCGAGCACCGGCAGCAGGTGCCGCAGCGCGCGCCGCAGCAGCAGCGATGTCGGCAGGCGCGTTGCCGTGCGGATTCACTGGCGCAAGACCGTTGAAGATGCGTCCGTAGCCCACGACCTTCGCTTGCTCCGGATGCGCGAGCGGAACGCGAATGACTTCCACGCGGAAGCGCGCGCTGTTGGGATCGTCGGCAGGGCCATCGAGGCAACCCGCAAGCTCCTCATCCGGGCGGACACCCGCCGAGCCGGCGACGTACACGTATACGATGCTCTTGTCGTTGGCGTCCGGTACCAGCGTGTGCGTGTGCGAACCGCGGCACGTCTGGATGTCCATCACCTTTTTCGGGTGTGCCATGTCGGACACGTCGAAGATGCGGACGCCCACCATGCGATCCTTGCTCACCTTGTCCGCCACGCCGCTGGCGGCGCAGTCCGTGCGGTCGCCCGTGCTTTCGCTCGAGATGAACAGCAGGTTGCCATGGATGGACGGATCGCCCTGGCCCGTGGCGCACACGGTGGTGTTGCGCAGCGTGGGACTCGCGGGATTGGAGATGTCCCAGATCTGGAAGCCGCTGAAGTTGCCCTGGTAGACGTAATTGCCACGGAACGCGAGGTCCGAGTTCGCGAACGTGAGGCCGCGCGCGCCGCCCTCGCCATCCAGCATGGCAGACTTCGACGCATGACCCACGAGCACCATGTTGCTTGCCGCGACGCCGGCGTCATTCAGGCCGGCCTTGAGGCCCACGCGCGGATCGGTGGTGGATGCCGCCGTGGCCATCGGCGGCAGCTCGACTGGCTCGACGCCGCCGCCGCCGACGGTGGAACCGGCGCACGACGTGACAGGCAGCATGCCGACAGCCAGCGACAACGACTGCGCGGCCCATCGTGCATTTCGGCCTTTCGTGGAAACTGCACTCATCATTTCGACGATCTCCCTGGGAGTGTGGACAGCATACCCTGCATACGCTCTATCTCGGCCCGCTGGTCGGCGTCGACGCCAGTGGCGTAGCCGAATATTTCCGGTGTCTGCCCGGCACCAGGCGAATCGAACAGCTTCGCCACCATGGTCAGGGCCCCTTCGTGATGCTGGATCATGCCCGTGAGGAACAGGCGGTCGAACCGCTCGCCCCGCGCGTGGGCAAGCGCCTCGAGCTGGTCTTCGGTGAGCATGCCCGGCATGCTCGCGTGCGCGCTCATGTCCATGCCGGTGATGCCGTGGTCGTGATCGTGGCCGTCCGCGGCAACCACCGGCACTGCCTGACCGCGTTCCTTGAGCCAGTCCTGCATCATCGTGATCTCATCTCGCTGGGAGATCGTGATCTTCTTGCAGAACAGGAGGACCTGGGGGTTGGCGCCGTGACTCGATGCCATGGCCGCCATCACCAGCGCCTGCGCATGGTGGGCAATCATCCCCCGCATGAACTGCACGTCTGCGGCGGTCCAGGCCGGACCTGCGGGCGCTGGCGGCGCCGAAGTTTGCGCAGTGAGGTTGGTGCTCCCGACAGTGGCCATTGTCACCGCTACGGCGACGAAGCAGCTACGAGCCCGATGGTGCATCACGGGGTACCTCCCGAACACGGTGGCAAAGTTTCCTGGTCGATTGTCCTGATACACCACTCTCCTGCCTTACGGTGCCCGCACCCAAAGTGCTGTCACTCCTCCTGGCCGGATGAGCCACGAGCTTCACCGTCCCTCTTGTGCCAAGGGACGTCACGACCCCCTTTTTGAGTGCGCCGGACTCGGCACACACCAATCCCTTCGGAGATGAAAGCCATGGTCATTCTCGACCCGCATCGCCCATGACCGCGATTCGCGCGCGCCTCTCGGCGATGATGTTCCTGCAGTACTTCGTGTGGGGCTCGTGGTTCG